>NZAS01000129.1 GCA_002686195.1 Candidatus Pacearchaeota archaeon
AGTCTAGCGGAACAAAGCTTGGTAGCGAGTCATTATTCGCAATGTCTGATTTTTGCATCTTTCCCTATTTTCTGTATGTCTAGAACATTGTCTACGATATCTTTCACAGCATCTACATGCGAAATGATTAGAATATTGGAAAAATATTTCTTTAGAGACATTAGTAAACGGGAACACGCCTCGATATTTTTGTCATCTAACGTGCCAAAGCCTTCATCAATGATTAGTACATCACTCCTTGGAGCATTGCAAATGTTGATAAGCGCGACACGAAGAGCAAGAGATGAAATCATTTTTTCCATCCCAGAACCACATTCGATAATACGCTTTGAGTCACCATAGTCTATGAAGATATCCAGATTGTTTGAATCCAATCGAGACTCAATCTCAATGCTAAAATTTACCACTCCTTGTAAAATCTTTGTAAGCTCAGCGTTGATACGAGGAAGTTGAAGTGACAAAATTGTTAACGGAATCCCGCGCTTGTCAACTGCTTGTGAAAATAACGAGTATGTTTCCCAACGATCCTTCAACGTACCAAACTTCTCTTTTTCTGTTTGTAGTTCTTCTTGCTTGGCTGCGCTTAAGCTGATTTGCTCTGTTAAATACAACCGCTCAGCATCTATTTCTGATATCCTTTTTTCCAAATGTTTGAGATCAAGGCGCATTTTAATAATTTCTGCATCTTTCTCTTCATCAGCAGAGCGAAGGCGCATATCTCGTAAAAGCTCCTTGCCATGTGAAATTTCACCAACTATAGTCTGTTGATCGCTCTCAAATTCTCTCAAATTGAGCTTTAAGTCAGAATTTTTTAATCTTAAGTGCTGTGCGTTTTTCAGCATTTCTTCGTATTTAGAAAGCTTTTCGCCAAGCCCCTTCCCTCTTAGTCTCTCAAGGTTCTTTTTAATCGCTCCTAATTCTTTTCTAGTGGAAGAAATGACATTTTTCTGACCAGTAATTTCGGTGGCGCTTTTATGGGCGTCTTTAATATACGGACACTTGGGGAACTGATCACCGCATGGAACGGTGTCAAGTTTCTTTGCAGACTTTGTCTGTGACTGTAAGCGCTGTTGTTCAAGGTCTAGTCTTGATTGTGTTAGTTCTACCTGGTTCGCTAAATCTTTTTGTAGTTCTGTCTCTTCCTTTAATTCTTTCACGGGAAATTGTTCACAGATTATATCAATCTTCGTAATTTTTCCCCTGGTGACATCCATCTCTTCACATGTCTGTAATACCGCAGTGCTCAAGATAGAATTTCGCTCTTCTAGAGTTTGTAGATGGATGATCTGTGTTTGTATGTCCTGCTGCGTATAAACTGTGTCAGATGGAGATGATATCAGTTGTAGTTTGAGTTGGTCTCTCTTTTCCTTTAACTCAGCTAACTCGGTTTCAATCTCAGCTCTTTCTTGCTTGTGAGATGCTAACAAGTCTGTCTGCTCATTGATTAATGTGCTCCAGTCTCTATCTGGAGCAGACTTCATCTCACCCCTTAACTCTGTTATCTCATTTTTTGCCATCTTCAACATTGTGTCGAAGATCTGAAGATCCAAAAATCTTGTAAGAATCGCTTTTCGTTTTGTAGCGCCCTCGCGGATGAAGGCGTTCATATCACCCTGAGATGCAAACGATGTCATTAAAAAATCGTCAACTGTACCGACAAGCCCGCGCAAAACCTTTTCAGTTTCTCTTCGTTGTTCTTCTGTGCTATCTACGATCACGTTTCCATCATCATCCAGCGCGTAAAGGTTTAGGTGGGTGGGTGCTGTCACTACCCCAGTTCTACTTGTTCGCTTGATTGTTTGCCGCTCAATACGATACATCTTACTGCCTATGGACACGTCTACGTTCGCACGGCAAAAAGTCTTTCGGCTATTTATGATGTGTAAATTTTTCAATGTACCACGGTCAGAGGAATTAAACAATCCATAAACTAACGTTCCGGGAATTGATGATTTTCCAGATCGATTCTTACCAAAAATGCCAGTTATACCGTTAAGTGTATCAAAGTCTATAATATTATCCTCACCATATCCGAACATATTATCAAATGTAAGCTTTCGTAAGCGCCACTGATGTGCTTGTTGGTCGGCCTGCTGGACACACTTATGAAAAATATCCTTATGTAGAGCACGCAGGTCGTCGCGGGTTTCGTCAGGCAGCTTATTTCGTAATACAAAATCAGACATTAGCCGATCTTGATATTTGAAACTTCGAAGATCGGCTCTGCTTATTTCGCCCACAGATGTTGAAATTACAACGTCTGAACCAGTAAACGTCTTTGACTCATCTTTCGAGACAACTTCTTCAGCTGAAAACGTTTCGCGTAATTCAGCTTGTAATTGTTTGAAGTCAACTTGATTTAACCCCTCATGCGCAATTCTAAATCTAGCGCCGGAAGCGTACTTTGGGATTTGATTGAGTGTATCTATAACTGTGCCTTTCCAGCTATACGTTCGAAAAGACTTCTCATTTTTGAGCGGAATAAACTTCGAATCAAAATCGTCTTTATTCCTAATCTCCCAGAACAAAAATCCCTTCTCTATTGTTTCACCGTAATTTTGTTGAATTGTTGAACCAGGATATGCAATTTTTGGTGTCAGGTATTGTCTCTTATGGATGTCACCAAGGAAAGCAAAGTCGAATTTATCGAAAAAATCAACTGATACGCTATCTCCATTAATCTCCCAATCCTGATCGGTCAAGGAACCATTTACAGGTCCATGGAATGTCGCAATATTGATACAAGATGGATCAGGCTCAACATCATCCCATCCCTTCACATCAAAACAACTAAACACATTCCACTTATACCCATCAACTCCGATATCGTACGTTCCAGATTCTTTAAAAAGATGTATATCTGGATTATCTAGCGCTTCTAAAATAGGCGTAATAGCGTCAAGCCTGTCTTCATTCAACATTAGCCCATCATGGTTCCCCAAGATAACATGAACCGGAGCAATCTCAGCTAATGAATTAAACCACCAAGTCAAAATGTGGATTAATTCGGGACTAATCCCTTGTGTCTTTGAATGGACAATATCACCGCCAATAAAGATCACATCTGGACGCAACTTTCGTAATTCCACAAATGATCTTGAAAATACATCTCTGTATTCTTTGTGCCTTGTCAGCCCACGAAAGTGGACATCAGCAAAATGAGCGCACCGAAACATAATACCCCTAGATTAAAGACCCTGACCGGATCGTCCCAATAAGCGATCGCAGTCGTGCCATCTCACTCCATTCTTCTGCGTGTGGTAGTAATTGCGGGAAATATCCTTTCGGCATCTCCCCCACATCAGAAAAATTATCAAACTTCAATATTTTTACGCAAATATCAAACCTAGCAAGAGTTGCAGCAATTTCATGTGTCTTCTTAATCGCATCAGGATCAAGAGCAAGAATTACTGGGGTCTTATTTTTCACTATCTTTTTGAATAATTCATGCTGGAGGCTCAACGTGCTACCCAACAAACAAGTCGTGTTTTCATTCGATTTGATTAAGTCAAATGGACCTTCAACTAACGTGAGCTCTTGTGACCAGTCAATATTAATATCGTTAAATATCACGTCAGCTCGTCGTACTTTTGGATTTAGATACTTCCTGTTCACTTCACCATCGATAGCTCTAGCAGTGTAATAATTCAGCATCCCCTCGCCGTCAAAAGACGGGATAATCACCCTACGACGATAGCGACCACTGGTCACAGCTCCAATCTTAAAATACCACAAATCTCTTTGTACCAACCCACGATTGTAAAGATAGTTTTTACATGCTCGAAGATCTGGATCAGCATTCTTCCCTAGTCGGGCCAGCAATGTAAACTCCTCAGGAAGCTGAACGAGTTGAACCTCTTCTTTAATTTCATCAATCTTCTTTTCAAAGATAGCTGCGGCGGGCGTTGAAAAATTGGGCTTATACTTTCGAAAAAAATAAGCTAACCCCTTTCCCCGAAGGCCGCAAACCCAACAATGGTAAAACTCATTATCAACTCGTAACGTCAACTTCTTTTTAGCGGGCTTTCCGAAAGAAGAACAGTCTTTGTTAACACACCCAATTGCAACATTCACGCCGTCTCTATCGAAAAGCACAGACCCAAATGCTCGTTGAATTAGCATAACTCGTTTTTTAATATCTAAATCATCGCTCATCATTCACATACGCTCTTGCAATTACAAAAGCATCAGATATATCATAACAACAGTCATCAAAGATTACATGGCCCTTTCTTGGCCCAGACTTAAGCGTTTTAGTCGGCCATGGAAAATCACCCATGCCATTCTCCTTCGACCACTCAAACACTTGCTCTTTCGTAGAAAGCGAAGATTTTCTATTTATCTTTAAGCCGACCGACTTTCTTGCATGATTCACATTTATAAAGTCTGGTTGGAGATTTGCGCACTCATATGACAACCAGCTTACAATCCCGTTGAACCGTGCAAGAGTAATCAGCGTTTTTGCGCTTGAAAATCCCGGACGGAAAGCTTGAAGGTTTTCTTCAACCGCAACAGCTTCCACATCATAGTGACTAACCAATGTAGCAAGGTCTTCGCGGGTCTTCTGAGCCTTGCTAAACATGCACCTTATGTCTTTTAGTGCAATATGGCCGGCATCTACTAGAGACCCATCTGAGGCTCTTAATACACACCACCCAACGCAAGATGTAGAAACATCTAATCCTAAAATTACATTCATCAAAAATCTAAGCGCACGCGCACCATGAATCGATCGTCCTCTCTTTTTACTATAGCTTGAGCGAAGTTCGATTTACATATAACATTAAGATTTTCATCTAACAAGTTTATATTTGTGACGTATACAAAAGCAGACTCCATGTCGGCATCAAGATCGGAAGGTGTCAAGCTTTTATACGCTGGATTTTCTGAACGATTCAAAGAATTCGCTTCAGCAGGGATATTCATTTGGAGAACGTAGATATGCTGTTGGCCCGTCATCTTTACCTCAAACTGATCGACACCAAAACGCGGAATAAGGGGTGTTTTTACGACTGCTAGCCCCTCGTCATATAGTAGCGTGCCCACAGAAGACCAATTTGGATGGCTACCTGTACAATCTGCCCTGTATAAGCTACCTCGCTTATTGTCTTTCAATGTAATTCTTACCCGACCACCCGACCCAGTAACACTAGTGTCTGTTAGAGTGTACGATCCAGGGTCTATCTTGTTCCCATAAAATAGATTACTGGCATCAAAAAATACAACTTCATTCGACGAAGGGTCTTTCGTCCTATTAAAAATTGTTAACACAGAACCAGCTGGTAATGATGGGTCATCTGGCGTTGATCCAGCCAAAAACGCAGATATTGAATTAGGGTCGTCAGAATTAAGAAGCCCTGGAAAAGAATCTGAGCCCGTGCTTAAAAGATTATTAAGAGACACCATACTCAGTGTCTTAACACCTAGATCGTTTACAAACAAGCTCAAACTTTCTGATGAGGTTACAGCTTGCTCTAATAGAGAAAAGTTGGGGAGCAATCTTCCATTGTCACAAGGCAGTATCGTAAGATTTCGTTTTCTTACGCTACCTGTCGCGAATAAAAACCCATTACAGCTAACCCATCCCGTGGAGTCATTGATGGTCGAACCAGTTAGGTTTAGCAGCCTTGGAAATGATCCTCTCACAAAGTCCTTCACAAAATTTTCTAAATTTAGATAATGGCCACCTACCCCAAACGAGAGCGCAACGTTAAATGGGTCATTTGTGTTTCCCATAGCAGTCTGGAAAGGTGTTTGAAATATCTCGCGGGTGTTGGTGTCTTTCACAAAAAATGGTGGTACATAAAACAAGAGATGTGGTTCAGTCTTAACATTTTCTATGCCATAAAGACTCGCAGACAGAATATCCTCATCATTTCTATAAGCATTGTAGACTTTTAGCTCATGAATCTCAGCATTTAATGGATGACGGAAAGTATACCCTTCTGGCTCGGGTATGCCGGAGGAGACACCACCATAAAAATTCTCAAGACCATCTCTCTTTGCGATTGTTGGATTAAAAAATTGAGCTATAAAGGAATCATCAGCCACTCCAGGGTTTGTGCAATTGCCTCCTTCCCAGAAATTACCTACAAACAGAGCATCAGGATCACCAGCAGCTACGTTATCGCTATACGCTTCTTTTGTTATCCAGTCAGATTGTTGGAGAAATGTTGGGACCAAATCAAACGACCCTTTTTCTTCTTCGTCAATGTAAAATGACCCCGTGGAGTCTTGAATATCGTCTGTCCCTCCCCATCTAACGCAACAATAATGCCAAGTGTTTAGACGAAGTGAATTATCATCCGATAAAAACACCAGATCTTGCGGAGCTGGACGAGCGTTATTGAGAACGTTAAGAGAAATATCAGAAGGCGGAATATCCGCACTATGGCTCAATTGTAACATCAAGCGGAACCCATCGGGACGCTCGTCTATATTTCTTGAGCTTCCTGTTACCATCGAAAGCGCATATGAACTAGACATATGAAGAATGGTACCCGCTGTCACATACCCACCCGGGCCATCTGTTGTATAGCGAGGATTTATGTAAAACTCGAATGCAAAAGAACCGGACGGTCTGTAAGTTGTTGATGTGTCGCCAGATGAAGAAGCAGGATAAATCAAGACTGAATCTGACGGTACTTCATCACCCGTGAAAAAATTTATAGTGCTGTAATTCGTGAACGACCAATTGCACGGCGCCCCATATTTCGATCTGTAAAATGGGAATAACACACTTTCAATCACTCTTTTTCTTAGCGTATCGCTAGTGAATTTAAAAGATGGCTCAAAACGAAGAACCTCAACTTGCTTATCTCGTTTTCCAGTCGTGCTCGCAGAATGCACAGCATCCATATAGGCAATTACAGAACCCGTAGTTGGTACGCCAGCGTTAAACTCTTTGACGGCGTCTAGACGAATGGTCTCCAAACTATCTGAAATTGGTGCGCCGTCTTCATCTCCATTATCAGCAGGAATTTCTTTCATCCCAAGTGATGTTAATGGAAATACCTTAACAGACCCAGTTGGTCCGCTTAGTGACGAGGACGTAAACGTACGTTTTGGTTTCGCTAAAACTTTAAACGAATCAAAATAAGTCTTGTCGAGTTTAAAGAGGGCCACTCTTCCCCCTAGAAATCGAGCCTAATTCTTACCGTCAAATCCTTCTCGTCATTCTTTTCTATTGGACGTGATAATTTCGCAACCGCTAACAAATTATCATTGGCGTCGTAAAGACCGACTGTTGTTATAAACGAAAATGCGCGTTGGACATCTTCCTGACCTTCATCGATCACGACGATCCTGTTTGACGTGTCTGTGTACGTGGGGTTCGAAGAATAATTAAATTCATCAGCAGTCGCACGACAGAACAATAATGTAGAATTAATGTTCGTGTTATTCTGAAAAGTTTGAGCAGTAAGGGAGCCAGAGCTGAAACGACACGACATAAAGTGATCAACAATATCGTCAATACTTGCAGAGACCATCAGATCTGGAGTGAATGTCGCATTTGGATTGATGGAACCGACAGACAAGAAAGAATTACCACCTATAACAACCTGTCCTGTTGCAACGTCTCCTGATGTGCCTGTTCGCATGCCAGCAATCACGCCGCTGACTGGCTGACTAGAGCTAATAATACGATCGATATTCAACACAATGGTACCAGCATCATAAAACACAAGACCGACCTTGTCTGTTGTGTCGGATGAATTCACTAGATCACCGACTTCGCCGCCAAATGTACGTCGGCGGTTCGTAGCAGCACCAAAATCAGTATAAATTCTTTCGTCTAATTCAGATGTTACGTTTAGGTTCCTATCAGCGATCGTGGAGCCGCCATTTGCTAATGACGATGAATAATGCATCCGCATTGCAAAAGTTTCACGCTTAATTTTGTCTCTAGTAAAAAGACGCTTAAACGAGATAAACAATGCAGAGTCAACTACGTCTGCCGCTGTTGCGCTACCAAACGGCGTAGTAAAATTTGCAGATGCATCTCCCAACAGACTTGCAGCATATTGCTGGTATATGTCTATCTTCTCTCTCATCATCATTGATTGAGACGGGAACAAATACTTTCCAGCGGTATCGACACCAGTCGATGATGATACCACTGTTGTGCCTTCGGCGTAAAGGCCGGCTGTGGTGTCAAAAATTGAATTCGCAGTTTGCAATGAGAAGTCTTGATCATACACAGTGTGATATAACGATGATGTCACTCCAGGACCCACTCCCCCTGTAACAAACAATTGATATTTCTTACGAGTTGCAGAGCCCGATATATCTTCTTGGATTACATCAACAAGCTGGTTTAGCACAGATCTAGACGTCTTTACGTCTGCGGCTGATATCTCTTTAAAGGTTGCCACTTTTTATTACCTCACTTCTCTACCACAATGCTCAATTCAGATACAACGCCAGACTGAATTCCTGTTACTTGAACTGTGGAAGATATTTGTGATTTATTATCTGCGTCCCCGTAATAGTCAAACACGCTGTCTGAAATAGAGCGAGTCTTTATAGTCAATGTTAATTGCGATCCACCAATACTGGTTGTTGTACTGTCTCTTGTCACAATATACGTAGCGATGTCATCGGAATCGATTGAATCAGGTGTGTTATCAGAGCCATCAAGCTCCAAAAAGCGATAAGGGAGTTTTACTATAAACGCCTGGTCTCTTAATTCGGGATCGATCGTATTTTCATCCGTAACGTTTTGACTTAACGTTAGTGACTGTGACGCTGTACTGCCTGTTCGTTTAAATGACATCTTTCCAGAGGTTACATCACCTGTCAAAGTTACACCCGGGAGCTTAACCAATGTTGGGTTAGAAAGACTAAGCAATTTGTTTTTCAAGCCAAAATTTTGATTCGTTTGAGCCTCAAATACGGGGGTGTTCTTCTCTATCTTTTCTTTCCCCACAGTCCGACCAAACTTTTTGATCGTCACATAATCAACTTCATCATCTCCAAGCGCAAATTTAACAATAGAAAAACTTCCATCATTTCTTGCCAGCAACTGTCGACCGTAATCAGTCAAGACTGCGTCTACGATAATATTGTTAGTGCTGTTATCCAAAAATCCCATAATATTGTCTCCACTACTCCACGCTTAATTATAGCATAAATAAAATGGCGTAAATTAACTGGTGTCTATCTCAGAAGAAAATTGCGACTTTTTGCTTTTTGTAGTATTCTCAAGCCGGCTTTCGTCAATAGTAATGTTAATTTGCGCCTCGTCTAATCTGTCTACGTTTATCAATTGAAACACATACTTCGATAAAGGATCCATTGATGTTGTACAGAAAGCTGGTATATCGTTACCAGCTCCCCGAGTTAATGTATACACTTCTGGATCAAAATAAATCGAAAGGTTGCTATGAGCGCTGTCTTTCATTGAGTCTACGAAGAAGTTTTCCTTTAAAAACCAATTTGGGTACTGCTTAGGCGCGCCTCCATACGAAATAAATTCTTTTTCTATCCTATTTTTAGATTCATTAAACGAAACTTTTATCTGTGTTGAATATTTCGATGTCAATTGCCTTGCATCAATAACCGCTAAGGAATAAATATATGTTTTTGTCTTGTCAAATTTAGGATCGATATAGTATGTAGGCATGCAAGTTGTCACTTGCATCAAAGATGGGTCGATTGCTTCTTTGCTTATCGCTCTAATCACAGAATCATCCCAATCATAGTGCACCAATAATTGGAATGGGTCGGCTGTTGTTTCCCGGCGAAAAACTTGCAAATATTTGACATCGCGCTGAGGATTTACTGGTGGTGCCCAGGTCACCGAAAGGTTGTCATCATCATAATTGTAGTAAAAATTGATGTCGTTCGGAGGCTCAGGACGACGATCTTCAGTGATTGTTGTCTTTGCGACCGCAGCAGGACGAGAGGACAATAGAAATGTTCCAATAAAAACCTCTCCAGTGTCATAATCGGTAAGCGGAATTCGAAATTTCGCAATCGTTCTTGCGCTATATTCGTAAGTCATGCCATATGCAACTTCACTGTCATATGCAGTTCTAAGGCTTGTACCGACCGCTATCACGGGGGACATTGGGTATCTCTTCCCATTATAAATTCGAGTTTTCTCAAACACAAAGCCTACAACATCTGCTTGAGCGACAAACGTCGCATCCTCAGTCAGTTCCATATCAATAAAAGGTACGTCGAATAAATACTCAGCATTACTCACGTACTCATTTAAGTCTGGTTGGAGTGTATTAACAGCTGAACAAAATTTGTGCGTAGTATCATCAAGACGTAAGGAATTTCCAGCTTCAGCAGCTTTTCGAAGCAGCGACGGAGAATAACTCGTGTTTAAAACCCCTACAGTGTATTGACGTTTTTCTTTCTCGAAAAATGCTGCCTCTACTGGGTTGGAAGTTGCTGCTGGTGATGCAGACTCTCCGTCATACTTGAGCGATGGTGGTAACAAAGATTCTAACAAGTCAGAATCAACTTCACTCTCTTCAGACAACATTGTTAATAATTCTAATGGAGATGCTTCCTCCTCTCCAAAGCTAGCCAGACGTCGACGAAAGAAATTCTCTAAATTTGTTTGAAGCTGTTCATTAGAAAAAATATAAGAATCAAAATCCATTCCAGCAGCTTGAGTTTCAGTGTATATCTTTCCCTCATCAAGCGCTTTCTTAATCTCGTTTCTTGTGGACTTGATAGCGCTGTTTCTTGTGGACAAAATACTTTTTGGAGTGTCTTGGACACCAAAGTCAAGCTGTACATAGCGCGGAATTCGAGCATTTAAATTTGTGGTATCGACAGTTCCTTTTCGCAAAAATCTAGAAGAAAGATTTCCATTAACAGCTTCAGCGCCAGACTCATTTATTTTCTCATCAGAAACAAAAAAATTATAAGAAAAGCCAGCGGACAATGATGTAACTTCTGGAACATCAAAAAAATGAAGCGGCCTGCTTACGATCGATTCGCTACCCATCATCACTTTCCGCAGTTTGTTCTGGAATCGTAATTGTTACTCGAAAGGTTGACAATTCAACTCCTTGTGACGTCTCTAGCCCGATACCCACTTCTTCTTGAGCGATTGTTAATTGGTCATTAGTCATGTTCTCAATAGCAGCATCATCACCAACAGTCTCATCTGCTATCTCAAAATCATAAGGGTCGAAAGGAAGAAGAAGAATATTCTCGAACTTGCTCCCCAGCGCTAGTCGATCTGAAATCGTATCAGTGTCTGCAATCACTCCAATTGCACTTAAATATTCCCAGACAGAAAATGCAATAACATCAGTACCAAAATCAATCTCCAGATCCAACGTTGACGATGAGCTGTCAAACCAGCTAAATGAAGCAAGAGCGCGCTCATCTGGATCGAAAGCCAAATTACTTCCAGACAAAAAACTTAATGATGACGTATCAACACCGCTTGCGAAGGGTAAACCAACGCTCTTCTTTGATAATTCAGAAATTCTAGTATCGCCAATAGGATAATTCACTATAGAAAAGTCAACATCGTATAAAAGCGATACGTACATTTTTAGCGCTTCGCTTATTTTTAAATTCTTAATAGACGCAGCCATAACACCACTTTCGTCTGTATCTAAAATATCATGCTCAGCCATTGCACTTTCCACTAGCGAGCTATCAAAAACAGAATAATTCACTTCAACCTCGCCATCATCCACGGGAGAAACTGATTTTAAGCGCACATTTCTTGGGAATGAGAAAACTTGCTCCTTAAATTTCAGCGTTGGACGAGTTAAGTCAATCTTCTCAATCTGGACTTCGAATACATCACTTGAAAGTGTAGTGGATTCTCTTGATGTGTCTTCTAATGAAACAGGGATGTTATACAACGCATCACATAACCCGGACGGCAACGCAATTGCAATAATTTTCTTCGATTCAGAAAACGATTCTTCTTTCATCATATCAGAAAAAAATGTCAATGCATCATCGCTTAAAAGAGGGTCTCTAGTCATGACACCAGAAAACGCTCCAAAATCAGAATTATAACTAGACACAAATCCGCCCAGTGTCATCGCCAAATCGCTTGAAACCGGGAGACCTTCTTGTACTCTGTTTTGTAACGTTAACGCCGCTGATGACTCATCCGTGTCAGTAAGTAAGGTAGACTGCAGTGCGATAAAGGCAAGGGAAGCGTTATCAAGAAATTCAGAAAATGTTGCCGGTATTGTTGCGACTAATGCTTCTTCATTTACTAAGCTGTCTACAATCCTACCTAGCGTATCGGATGCGCTACTTATCTCATCTAAATCAACTTCATCTTGAAAGGCGTCGGTTAATCCCTCGCTCATATCTACTAATTTCTCTGTGTCTATTACAACATCTGTGCTTACAGTTGTTGTGTCATTAGCGATAGAGGTATAGCTCTTCTTCGCGGCGAATGCTTGAATCTTCGTAATACACATGAAAAAAGCTATCTCAATATTGCCGCGGCTTATCGCAGAATAAGCTGTTGAAGTACCACTAAAGCAAGACCCATCAGGAGATGAAAACATTTCAATAAAATCATCGAATATTGTTAATAATGTTATAAAAACATCGCCCTCAGTTGTCAAAGTAACAAGCGACAGAAGGGAAGAATATACGTTACTTTCAGTTAAATTTGTTGACGAAGGTGATGAAGAGCCTGTTGTGCTGGTACTTGTCAAGTAGTCTAAGAGCAACGCAGCAGTCGCGGCGCAAATATCCTGATATCCGCTAGAAAGAGCAGGTCGAGTTGTTTCCGTAGTTGTTACGCTTGGGTTCAAATCAACAGTAGTGACTAGTTTGTTAGACGTCTCAGCAGTCTCAGCAATAACCTCACTACTCGCCACTGCTGCGACTAAAGTACTGCCCACGTTTGACGCGACTGTAGTCGTAGAAGACTTTGTTGCAGTTCTAGTAGGAGTGGGCATTGACAACGTAACAGCACCGACCATCCTCGTTGGTGCGAATGAAGAAACCTTTGTAATCGACGGGGCTTCCTCCAAAGTGGCGCTAGCGCCACTTTGAATCGTAGACGTTGTTCGCGTATTTGGAGCCGAAGCGAGCGATCCAACTACTTTAGCACGAGATGAAGACTTAAGTGTACTCACCACAGCCGGACGAGCTAGCTCTTCCTTTAATGCTGCAAGGAACAACATTAATTGAGCCAGCATCTTCTGGTCTTTGCCGGCTGCAACTAATAATAAAAATTCTACAACATCTTTGCGCGCTGGTGACGATTGCGCAACCAAGTTCAATAACGGTACAACTACATCTTGGATTATCAGAATAAAAGCACCGACAGATGGTGCATAGTCTGACGCGAAATCCCCAGTGTCAAGAAATGCTGCTATAATGGAAAATGCGCTTTTTCCCGTCGCGGCGATCTCAGCATAAACAGTCGAGGCAGTACTAGCGTGTAGCCTTTTTGCAATATCTGGTCCTGAGGCAAAAAAGATTCCAGAATCATCGGGGAGAATATCACGAGGTTCGAAAGGAAACGTAAAAGTATACCTTCCGTCATCTGCTTGTGCGAATGAACGTAACCCAAGAAAATTAATGTTTGCATTTTTTCCTGGCATGATTGAATTATTATTAAGCCGAGCTTGGAGCGTCGATGCAGCTGTTTGATTAATCCCCAACTTCGAAGCGTTATAAGACAACTTCAATTCCGAACTAATTTGATACAGCAGAATTTTTAGAGCGCGCTCTTCGTCTGTGCCTAAAACAGCGTCTAAATAATCAAATGCCTTATCACTCTTTAGCACTTCCTTGAGAGCAGTTATTCCTGCGGGCTTTTCTGGCAAGCTTGCACCGTCGGAAGGAATTTCACGTTCCTCTGCTTCAAAAAGACGAGGTGAACAATTATCAACAGCCAATGCATAGTCACGTAATATTGTCAACAGCAATTGCGTATTAGACGCTTCGCTGGTAGAATTGTTAGCCAAAGAAAGAAAGCTTACTGCGTCTTCTAAAATACTGAAATTTGAAGCATCTAAACTTTTAAGGAAAAGCTTTGTCTGGCTAACGAACTGGGAATACGTCTCTAGATATTCAAGGTCAAGTAGACCCTGTGTAGATGTATCGATGTCTTCTGGAAGATTTTCAATGTTTAACACCTTAATCGCTCTATTGATCTTAAGAATATTTCCGATGGGGGTTGCCTTTGTTCCGGTGGAGTCCAGTGTCGGCAAAAAATCCAGCATCCCAAAAACTATTGGTCGTAATGTGCCATCAATAATAAGAGAATTCTCCCTAGTTTCAGTTATTAGTGCACTAGCATCTTTAGAGGAGCCGATCTTTCGTGGCGATGATGTAGTAGATTTCTTCTTTTTTCCTGCCTGTAATTGGTACGCTTCCAATTTTTTACGTTCTGCTTGCTGGTTCTTTTTTTCTATCCTTGATTGTTCTGCTGTTTGGAGCGGAGCAGCTGTTTTTTGTCGGGAACTTGTAGAAGAACTTTTTGTCTTGGATAATCTTCCCGCTCTACCCGATTTTGATTTTTTTGTAGCTTTGGTCTCAGCCGAACGCTTTATCAATAGTGCCGCGGCTTTTTCCTCACCAAGTAACAATTGCGCCAAGCTAACAACCTCAGCTTGGTCAACAGACGTTAGTGGTAATAGGTTTGCATTGTCTAGTAAGCTTGCCATTATCTTTGTATAACCACCGCGCTACGTAATTCATGTGATGTCAATCCCGCAAGCTGCTGGATCCTTACACTGGAAGTCTTTATAGATGTCAGCTCTTTAAAAGAAATATTTATAGGTCTAATTTCATAAGCGTAATTTGAATCATAAGATATTTTACGATCTATAAAATGACGATAAGAAAAATTCATTGAAGAAAAATCAGCGTGAACTGTGCCGAGTAGCTCGGAGCCGCCGCCCGAACCAATATACACTTGGAAATGGTCCACTTCTCTCATATCACCGGCAAACACCCACTTAATTAGATTACTGTCTGCTCTGGCTTCGACAGTTGCAGAAGATCCCTTCACAGCCGAAAAGGGAATTGCTATTTCGACTGTTGTTTGAACTGCTGTTCTGCCCGCCAAAAACGGGTCGTTTGGCTCAAGCGCTGTCGGTACAGAGGAATCGTGTTGTCTTGAAGTTGATGCCAACGTACTTTTTCGCAATTGCAAAGGACCACGAAATTTCTGTACCGATCTTGAAAAAGACAATAACGTGGATTGGTCTACCTCTGCTGTTATTAGTTTATCAAACAGCGTGTTTGCAGGCCTAATACATGCAGTAATTTTGTAAGAATATCTTGCTCCAGCAACAATAGGCTTAATGTTTTTTTGCTGCTGGAGGCTCAACGAATCAGTGAATGTTCCTGCTTCTTGTATCCCAAAAGACTCAATTTCACCAGTCTTAAAATTCTCTCGCTCTATAAGAAATACGATCAAAGAAGAAAATTTATCCCGACTACCTGCGACATCACCCCCAAATAGCCCGGCTTGCTTTGCTTCTGCTAGTACGCTCTCAATTTCTTCAAACCCAAATTCAGTAAATTTCCCTTCGACAGAAAAACTAACCGATTGACTCCCCTTTCCAGATGTCAATGTTGCAGCTCCCACAGACATAGAAACCTTTTTATTGTCTTCTTGTGATTCAACGAATTCTATAATCGCAGCTTTTCCCAGCACCTCTTTTCCATAGCGTGTGTATGTCACTGGAACATATTTGTACATCGATCCAGGTGGAGGTCGGTCACGAAAATTAACCAGATCGTCAGGCGACGTTACAAATTGAATCTGCTCATCAAGCGACCCAGTTCCAACTATTACAAATCCGCTTCCCGTTTGTGCTTGTTTCTTTGCGTATGAATTATGCGTAAGGTTGTATCTTCTTAGAGCCACTGAAACAGCATCCTTGGGAAAGTCTGTTACAGACGTTGTTATTATATTAGACGCTATAGCTGACGTTGCTGTTCCCTTCCCAGAATAATCAAGCTTTATTTCCTGTCGTGGCGTAATCACTACAGAAGAAAACTTCTCAGCCGGCCTTGAATTAGTTCCAAAACACAGGGCTCTATACATAACAGGGTTTGCAGTTGCAACTTTATCACGAAAACGGATCTCTCCATCCCCAACCTCTAAATCCTCATCAATCACTAGCGACCATTTCGTACCAGCAGAATTATCGGTGGGAGCCAATCGACGAAATAATTTAACTCTCGTGGCTTTTGAGTCTATCTGTTCTAGTCCTACAGATAATTCTCCAACACCCAATAAGCCCGCTTGTAGCGCCGGTGGCTTTATTGGGGTTAAAAAATCATTAACAATTTTCGCATGAGAAATTGTTGTCCCTGCTTCTGCAACGACTACACCCTTGCTTGTCCTTAGTTGAGCATGAAGATAAAACGTTGACCTACTCTTTAGTCTTTTTTCAGAAAGCGTCATTCTTCGTTTTAATTTCGCAGTGTTCAAATATACCACAAATGCCTTCGGGTCAATCTCTGTCTTTCTCTCACGGAACATTACTTTTTGTGCCAGCATAGCATCAGCTGGGCCCAAGAGAGAAAGAACGGTCGGACGAGAGGTTTGGGGACTACCAATTTGAGCAGGGTCTTGCTTTGTTGAAATAAGAGTAGGAGCTACTTTTTGTAAGCTTATTTTTTTTCGACGAGGTAGACTACCAGATATCGGCAAATTATACCGTTCTTGCCTTAAAATTGGGGTGGTAATATAATTCACGGGACGCCAATACGATATTGTACCTGCGCTTATTAGCCTTGCAACGCGGTTAGAAATCACGCCCGTTATCTCTGTCTTTCGATAAGCAAAGCGAGTGGACCTTGCTTTTTTTCGTTTTGCTTGAGATTTCTTTTCCAAAACTTTTGTCGATTTTCTAAATGATTTCGGACGGACAGCAGGGGGTTTAACTTTCGATTTTTGAGGCTTTTTTGGAAGTAAGCTTATCTCTAGATGCAATGCACCAGCTCTTACGGCCTTCGTAACATCGATCCTAAACGCGAATTCATATATAAAATTTCTTGTGCCCTCCTTCCCCCAGACTCCTAACAACCGTGCAGGTTGGTTCGGTATCTGTACCATGTCGGTAGAAATTGGGGGCTTAAATAACATCTAGCAGCTCAATCAAATATCACAGTAAATAGGTTTATAAAGGTGTCTTCTCCACCATCATCACGAAATAACTTTCCTACAAAGAATACATGCTTTCCAGGACTGAATGGGTCTTCATCTTCAAATTCGCCAAAATCTATAACTCGTAGCTTGTTCACACTGCCACTGCAGACTTCAAACACCTGACACACTAAATTGTTTTCTTTTGATGTCTCTGGGAACGTTACCTTCAAGGGTTCTCCTACCCCCGTCTCACCGCTTGGATCGTTGGCTCCTAAAGAGACCATAAGCTCTTCAAAATTCAACGGTGCTGGTTGCTGTAACTTGGGATAATCTCTTAATACAGTGCCAGATGTTTTATTTATTGGAGACATGAATTGAAAATTCGGAATGTGCGTTAATTTTTTGTCTTGCCACAAACTCTCTACATTCTGTAGGGAAACCCGTCGAGGCTTTGTCGACGGAATTGGTAAAGTGTCAGTCATTAAAAATTCATGAGAATATTTGCTAACCTTGAAGTCATCGCTTTCCCGCAGCGGATCACTAGATCGAAGCGGTTGCATATCTTTTAACGAATCAACACAATCAGTGAATGCAGTGCTGGCGCTCGTAACTAGCGCATCACCAGCCAAAAATTCCGTCGCACCGGCAGCTCCGGATAAAACAAGCATCGATCCATTCGTGAGCTCAAATTCACCGGCGGGGAACGATATCTGACCGTCGTCGTCAAACTCAGGAATTACTTGATCTTGCGGCCTGTTATGGGCCTCAAAGAATATACGGTCTACGGCCTCATCGGCGCGCTTTGGGTTATCGCTGTCGGCCTCGTAGAATGTAGCGTAATCCGAGAATGTCGCGAACGAGAAACGTAACTCCCAATGTGCAGATTGACTTCTCCCGACCTGAGTCAGAAACGTATCCATAAATCTTGTCTTGGGATTTAATATTCCAGCCATGCATTTAAGTATTAGCTACCAGATTCCTCTAGCTCAGCTTTTACTTCTTCTTCTAGACTTGGTAGCGCGTCCTCAGCAATCTCAGCTTTCACATTTCGAATTTCTCGAGTTGATGGACCCGGGTGGAGGCCCGGTTCACGCTTTGTTCGTGCAGTGCGCTCTTCAATCTCACCGGCAGCAATGGCAACCTTGAGCTCTTCCTTCTTCTTCTTATCTTCTAAGATCTGAGTTTCAAAGCTTTGCCACTCGCTATCTACAGTTGCCCACACGCTTAATTCTTGCCTAAGTAAAGCAGACTCTTGTAGCGCGTTGGTAAATGTGTCAGCTACGAAGGTGGGCGTCTTATTTATAATCTGTACCAATTGTTCTATTACTGCTTGCTCGCCATCCCCAGGATCAATCGCACCGACCGCCTCTTGTAGAGCTGTAGTCAACCGACGTGAATGATAGCTCGGATTTAAAATCCTAGCATCTTGATTTTTAATCTTACCTTGAACACCGGCAAGTCTTCCCTTTATTACCGCAGCGAAATCATCTTCCATGATTTACCTCCCAGAGGAATATTATATCTCGCTCCACCCAGGGTAAAAATAAAAAAGAGGGGACCCCGAAGGGTCCCCTCAGCGTAGGGGGTTAATTCAACGCTATATTATGCTCTAAGGACGAACTGCAAGACGTCGTTTGTCTCAATGGCAAACTCGAACCTGATCTCACCAGCAACTGTGTGCTGGTAATAGTCGTAGTTAGTG
>NZAS01000130.1 GCA_002686195.1 Candidatus Pacearchaeota archaeon
ATTCTGTTTGATGCATTGAGGTAGGAGGAGTAATGATAAACACGTATGGAATTCGCAAAATGTCAACTATGGAATATTATAAGGTATTTCAAGAAGTGCGAGCGGCAAAAGAACTTGCTAGAGTGAACGTCCAAACCCAATTGGCAACTCATGAACGAGAAAAGCACATGGTTAGTGCAAATGACAACCGAAACAATGATGTTATGGCTCCAAGAAAATGGGGTTCTAACTTAGACGTAATAGCATAGTAATGGAAAAAAGGGGAATTCGTATGAATCTTAGTGGAATAACCGCAAAAGCACACACGCAGTATGCACTGGCAACTAGAGAAGTTGAAAATTCAATGCGTAGAATTGCAGAAGGACGACCAGATCTAAATTCTGGTGATAAAGCAAGGGTTGGGAGAATGAACACCACCTTGAGTATGTTGCGATTGGCAAATAGTACTGTCAAACAAAGTCAAGATTTGCTAGAAACAGCAGAGAGTGGTGTTAGTTCTGTCAATGACGTTCTAACTCGATTGCGAGAAATTGCAGTTCAATCTTCAAATGAGGATTTGACTGCTGATACTAGAGCAGGGTTGATTGATGAGTTTAATGCATTAGTAAAGGAATTAGATTATGTGGCAAAGAATACGGCATATGATGGGGTTGAATTATTGGATGGTACTTTTGGTGATAGAGATGTTATTATCGAAGGTACGGGGGAAACCGAAACCATCAATATTGAATTATCAGATCTCACCCTTGATGGATTGAAATTGACTGCACATACGGTTACATTGGAATCAGGAGATAGCCGTATTGGTCAAGATAATGGTCAGGGTGGTACTTATTCTGAAGGTGATACAGTATCGGTTTCTGCTACATCCATCGACAGTGCAAATGATGCCGATGATGCACTGGCACGTATAGATGCAGCCATTGCAACTGTTCAAGCAGAAGCATCTGATGTCAATTCCAAAATAGAACGGTTCAACTTTACTATCAGTCATTTGGGTAATATGATTACAATGAATGAAGAAAGTCTTGCCACTATATTGGATTTTGACGAAGCAGCTGAGATGGCATCTCTTGCTGATTTTCAGATTCGACAGCAAACGGCAATTGCTATGATGGCACAGGCACAACAATTGTCACAAACTGTGATGCAACTTTTACAGGGGTAAGATAAATGTTGGCACTAACGGAAGAAGAATTCTTAGAGGTTGTAACTGAGCATACTAGTAAAAGTTTTTCTTTGGGGGTTGAGACTATTAAACGTGATTGGGAACTGAGCAGTTATGTTGATGCAGTATTTGCATTTATTGATGAAAATGATATTGCGGTTGACATAGTGCCGAAGTTACTAAACAAGTCACTGAAGGATAAATTAGAGTTAGAGGCAATGGAATTGAATTTGCTACCAAGAACAGGTGCATTGCCTATATGAATCCTTTGGATTGCTATAAAGTGTACATGGCAATTAGGTTGCATTTTTTTAGCAAGAGTTATGATTATTTCAAGTATAATGGCAAGGTACGGGCAAGTAGTGATTCCTTTTACAAACGAAGGGATAAGTACAGGTTCGATCATCTTTGTCGTCAGTACAATGAAAAGAATATAATGCAATTTTTTGTGGCAAATTTCTCTAGTGGTGATAAATATGGTGGTCTGCATACAGAAGAATCAGATCAGGTTTATCAGGATTGGAGAAAACGAACACAGAGGTTGCGTTATCAATTCAAATCAGACATATCTAAATTACTAGATGTGTCTGATTTAGACCAACTGTTCATAGTTGAAGATGGGCAGAATCCAACAGTATTGACCATGTATTATCGTGGGGATATATCGTTGGAAACATTTGTGATAATGAATCAGATTTTGAATTTCTTTCCACAATTTGATAGTCAGATAGAAGATGATATCATGTGGCCAGAAACACAAAAACTGTGTCAGAAATATATTAGTTTTCTCGATGTCGATGTGAAAGTTTTTCGTGAAATATTGAAAAATAAGCTTGACATCTGAGGAATTTAATGGTATAATTACTATTATACAATCAAGAGTTGATTGTGTTGTGAATAAGCAGAATACAAACAATACGATAATACGGAGAATACGAATATGAGTGGATTTGCATCCATGAAAAGTAACCGACAGTCTTTCTTAGACAGTCTTTCAACCGAATTAGAAAAAACCCAAACTAACAATAGTAACTCTTTTGAAGATGAACGCATTTGGAAATGTGAACGTGATAAGTCTGGTAACGGATATGCGGTCATTCGATTCCTACCACCGATTGAAGGTGAATCAACGCCATGGGTACGCATTTTCTCACATGGTTTTCAAGGTACTGGTGGATGGTACATCGAAAATTCGTTGACTACATTCAACGAGAAAGATCCTGTTAGTGAGTATAATACATCCTTGTGGAATAATGGAACGGAAGCAGGGAAGGAACAGGCACGTAAGCAGAAACGTAGGTTGAACTATTTTAGTAATATCTATGTTATTGAAGATCCAGCAAACCCACAAAACAACGGTCAAGTTCGTTTGTTCAAGTATGGGAAAAAGATTTTTGATAAGATCAACGATTTGATGAATCCAGAATTCAAGGATGAAACTCCCGTCAACCCATTTGACCTTTGGGGTGGAGCAAACTTCAAAATTAAGATTCGCATGGTTGATGGTTTTGTCAATTATGACAAGTCCGAATTTGATGCAATTGCACCGTTGTCTGATGATGATGCCGAATTGGAAACGATTTGGACTAGTGAGTATAGTTTGCAAGAGTTACTTGGTCGTGATAACTTCAAGACCTATGATGAACTGAAAACTAAACTGGATAGAATTTTGGGGTTGGTAGAAGATCCAGCAACTAAGTTTGATCCAAGTGATTTTGAAACTAAGGAAACACCAGCACCAGTGACTGCCGAAACGGTTAGTGCTGATGGTGATGAAACCTTATCATATTTTGCTAATCTAGCAAACGATCAATAATCGAAAAGAAAAGTGAAAAAACCCGAAAATAGAGCGAACATTTTCGGGTTTCACTTGTCTAATATAGTGTGAGAAGAAAAACAAACAAAAATAGGAGAAAACATGAGTTTTTTGAAAAATCTGTCGATTACTAAGGCAGTTGGAATTGCAGCTATCGCAGGGATGTTAGTTGCTGGTACAGTCACTGTAGCAGAAGAAGGTGAGAATAGACGTAAAAATCGTAGGGAACGAATTGAAGAACATATTCCTGTAAGTTCGGAAGTGCGATTCAATTTCCGACAACGAAATTTTGTGCAACGAACAGTTACTAGTTGGTTTATTGCATCCTTTTCGTTGGATATATCCGATGAAGAATTCTTGCGTTTGCGTGATGTGTATGCAAGGGTAATTAGCAAGTCTGGTGTGATTTTCAAAGGGTATGCTGATAATCCGAATAACATTTCACCATCGGAAAAGAAGAACACTAAAGGTGAATACGAGACTATCGTAGAGGAATTCACGAATCAGGTCAAGCAAACCATTGGTGTGGAAAAATACAACCTATTGGTAAGTATGACAGATGACAAACGTGATGGTTCTATGATGCGGTTTCGTAGAGGTAGACGTGTAGAATAATTGCAATTAGTAATGATGATACCCAACAGAGATGTTGGGTATTTTTTTTGTCTAAATTGTGCTTGCTGATGCTCTGAATCCAGCATCGGTAGGTGAATCTTGTACAATTAGTGCATTATTGGAAACTGTACTAATTGTACTCGCAGATACAATGTTGTTAGTTGGGTTAGTAGGTGTCATAGTCATTTCATTTTTGATACTAGCAGTTTCTAATGCTTGTTGCATCATGGAAACACCCCTATCAGTTCGACTGCCAGAAAAGGATACAACATCTACTGGTTGAATTGCATCAGCAATCCCACCTTTGACTGTGTTGACCACGTTTCTGGTTTCAGTTCTTGCCAACTGTAGATCTAGTAATTTACTGGCAAATGGTAAGGCACTCAATGCCGCCATTGCTAGAACAGCACCACCCAATCCTTTGGATTCTTTGGCAAAGTCTCTAACGGCATATCCTAATAATTTGAAACCATCGGCAAGGTTTGCAAATCTATCTTCTGGTATTGCTACCAATTCAGCAAGACCACTAGTGGCAACACCCAATGCTAACATTGCTGGAATTGCACCAGTAGCAAATAGTGCAAAGGTTGCCAATGCTGGCCCAAGTAGTGCAAATCCACCAGCAAGTTTTAGGAAGTTGGCATCACCTAATGTGACTAATGCTTGTGCAAAAGTAGTAATAAACGAACTTAGTGCCATACCAACAGTACTGATGAAATTGCCGATGCTAGTGAAGAAATTGCTAACGATACCTTGAAGTCTGTCTAAGAAATCACCGAATGCACCAAGCATGTTAGTGATAGGTGGAACTGCGGTTTCAATAGCAGGGGCAAGCAATCCTAATGACAATCCCAATGCACCAACACCAAGTGCTAAACCAAGTAGTCCTGGCGTGGCAATTGCCGCGGCAATCCCAAAGGCAGCCAATGGGAGTACAAGAGCAGCTAGTCCACCAGCAAGTTTTAGGAAATTGGTAAACGGTATTTCTGATAATTCTTTGATGCCACTGATGAGTGCTTTGAATGCGTCTAGTAATATACCACCTACTGTTTTGACTAATGCTACGAACCCATCAACCACTATTTTGAGTGCAGGGGCCATCAGTTGTAATGCTTTACCCAATCCCATGAATGCCAGTGTTAGTACACCTAGTGCAGCTGCACCGATTGCCAGTGTGATCGGATCAATTTTTCCTAATGCTTGGAACAATGCGGCGATACCTTGACCAGCAAAGGTCATCAATTTGACAAATCCTTTTCCTACAATATCAATAACTTTTTGAAGGATCTTTCCAACACCATCAACCAGTTTTTCAACAACCTTGAGTGCTTCTTTCAAGATGTTGCCGATTCCCTTGATGAATTCTTGAATAACCTTGAAGATGCCTTTTACTATACCTTGTAAGGATTTCAGTGGGTTGAATTTTCCACTGGCAATTTTATCTAGTGTACCTGTATCCTTACCTTCAACTTTTATGGTCTGTTCTTCTTGATCGGATTTTTGTTGTTCTAAACTATCGGCAATCCGTTCTTGGGTTTCTGCTTGTTCTGCTTGGATTCCAGCCGATTCACTTGCTTGTTCTTCTGCAAATATATTTGTTGCAACAGGTGGTGTCGCAACAACTTCAACTTTTTGTGGTTGTGCTGTTGGTTCTATTGGTGCAGGGGTGGGAACTGCTGATTCTAATCTATCTTCATTCGTGTCTACCTTTTCTAGTAAATCACCTGCAATGCTTTGTTGTTTTATTGCATCCCCCATAAAACCACCAAAGAGTTTCATTGGGAGTGCTATCCGTTCTGGTTCTTTTTGTTCTTCTGCTACTTTTTTCTTTATATCTTCATCTGATAGTGTTGGTTCATCTGCTCTAATTCGTTTTTCTATTTTTACTGCTTCTATTTGTTCATCAAGAGGATTTTCACCCTTTCCTATTAACTCTTTTCCGAAACTCCAAGCCTTACCAATCGATGATTCAGAGAATTGTGATTTTAGAGTATCAACCATCCCCGTGGCTGCCTTATTTGCACCTAGTAACATATCCTGTACTTTATTGAGTTGCTTACCCTTTAGTTCATTGAGTTTTTCCTCTTTTTTCTCAAGATCTGCTATTTTTTGTGCGGAACTTTTTTGTGCTTCTAATTCTTTTTTCTGTTCTTCTACATTATTTTTATGTAATTCGTCTGCTTTCTGTTTTTCTGTAAGGGCCTGTGCTTTCTGTTGTGCAATTGCCTGTTTAGTGATTTCATCTCTGACAGATATTTCTTCTTTTACACTATTAATAGTAACGTCATGTGCTTCTTTTATCTTTTTTTCTTTTTCAGTTCGATTGTGTTGTTCAGATGCCAATTGTCTTTCGAGTGCATCTATTACGATTTGATCTCTGTTTGCTCTTGCTTTGGCAATTCTGTCTTGTGTTCTTTTGATCTGCTCGTTGTTTCGTTCCAAATCAGATTGCAGTTTTTCTTCTGCTTTTAATTGTTTTTCGAGCAAATCTGCTTTGGCGTCTTTTATTTTTTCGGCATCGATATTCTGTTGCCGTCTTTCATCCGCAATTCTTTTTGCTCGTTCTTCTTCTAACTTTTTTATTTCGTCTTGTAAGTCTGCCATTTTACTATGCCTTATTATTGGTTAGATCTTCCATTAGTTCTTGGGTTGCATCTCGTAGTTCTGGTGAACCGTGTGTTTTCACCAAAGATGAAATTTCTGCAATTGCTTTGCTATGTTCTTCCAGTAGTTTGTCGTGTTGTTGATCTCGGATTAGGTTTTTCTCTAATTCAACGTCTTGTTCTACATCACGCATTTTATTTTGGGCAATTTTTTTATCTTGATTTTCATCAATCGAAAGCAATTCTTTCAGTCTCCTACCCTGTTCTGCTTCAGAATCATAGTGTATTTTATCACTAACCATCTTTTCCAATTTCATCTCAAAAATGGATTCGTTGGGTACAAATCTCCAGATATATCCACGACCATTTACTATTCCAAATACGGTAGAGGATAAACCAATTTTGACAATAACTGCTGGTTCATCTTCCAACCAAACTTCATCACCCTCTTGGAAATGTGGGTCTAACTTGAATTTCAACCCTTTGGAAATTTGTAGGGCATAATCTTTGAACCACATGAACATAACTACCGATAGCATAATTCCCAGCCATGGTAGAATTAGGTCTGTGAGTTCTGGAATCTTATTAAGGAGTTCTTGATCCATGTTATCCATCGTTTTATTTAAATTGGGTCAACCAATGACCAAAATTATAGACATCATGTATCATAACGGGGATGGTTGGGAAATCTTTCCATTTAGGATTCATGGAATCAATTCCCCATGCGGTTTCGAGTCGCCATAGTAACCATGTTTTGGGTGGGATGGGCAAGAATGGAAATTTGTACCACCATCCTTTGCGTTTGACTAACCATCCGTATTGCAATAATCTGATTAAGATTTTGATTTTCTTTGTTGAGCCTTTATTCTTTCGTTTTCCTCTTTGATAAAATCTGATAATAGGGTAACGTATATTTCTCTTTCAAATGGTAGCATATTCTCTAAGTCGTGTAAAGTATAATTGTGATGTTGCATCATTGCGAAATTAGTTAGGTACATGCTTTCTAGGTTTTCATGTCCTAACCCTATGCGAAAAAATTTTGCAATCCCTCCAACACCAATGGTTCGTCATAATCACATTTACTACAATCATAATCTACAGTATGCGACAGTTTGGGCATGGTATCAAAGAATTCTTGTATCTGCTGAAACTGTTGTTGTGTTAGGTTATTTATGAAGTCGGCAATCTCATCGTTGGTATAATCCTTGCTATCGTATATTTCTTCACCTTGATAGATGGAATCTATACAAGAACTAACCACATTGAATACGGTATCAACATCGGCACTTTCTAAATCACTCATATTTATGGAATCGAGTTGTGGGTATTTCATTATCAGTCCAATTTCATCAGTTAGTTCTACCTTGTTGGTGTGGTTGTTATCAGTTGTCACTTCAACTTCAGATAGATCTATTTCGATCTTATTTACTACTTCACAGGTTGGGCATTGAAACCCAACTTCAGAGATTTCATTTACCGATTTAGATCTCAGTTTCAGAAATATATATTCGACATCGAATAGTGGCATGTTGTCGGTGTTGTAATCATCCTGTATACAGTTGCTGATGATTTGTTTCATTGCACGAACCATTTCTGCTGGTTCACCACCTTCATTTGCCATCAAAAGGATTTTTTCTTCTTTGACCAAAAATGGTCTGTATTGAATCGTTTGTCCAGTTGATGGTATTGTCAATTCATAGTGGGGTGCATGTATTATGGGTAAAGGCATAATTTACTTCTCCTGATTTTAGTCACTTGGTGGTTTTGGAACTTTTATTGGTTTTGCTGTCGTTCTAAATGCTGGTCTTGTGGATTCCTCTGCTTTTACCGTACTTTCGTAGTTCGGTCTTACAAATTCTTCTGCTTTCACAGGTTCTGTCCAATCTGGTCGTGCTGGAATTCCTATTTCTGCCTTTTCTGCTCCAACTGTAGTTGATGAATCTGGTCTGCTTCTACTTTCTGCTTTACTAGAATCCAGTTCATATTTGTCATCCTTTGGCCATTTTGCTACATATTCTGGTATTGGGTTGTTGGTATTTTCCCCAGATTTAGAATTCCGATACCATTTATCATATGAGAATGTCACTTCAAAGGTCATCAATTCTTCTGAATCATGTGAAAATTCCATTGCACCTATTCCAATGGGGTATGATCTATCAAATTGGTACTGTACCAACCTTGCTGGACTCCCCCTTTGGTCTGATAACACTGATAGTGTTAGTGGAACACCATATCCATCATCTCCATCTGAGAATCCAATTAACATATTGCCGTTGCTTACTACAGTGGAAATCCAATCTTCAAAAAAGAGTCTTTCGGGTAAGTGTGGAAAGTTTTTTCCTTTGGTTGCTAGTATGGTGACTGTAAGATCCTCATAGACATCCATATATGGGTATTTTTGTTCGGGGCCAGCAGCTCCAACTTCACTGGTACTAATTGTCTTGGATGGTAGGTTTGCAGATCTGGCAGTGAATTGTAAACCTCTTATTACATTTTTATAAGAGGGATCTGGATTTTTTAACATGGAGTTGGGAAGTGCTGGTATCTCAACTAAAAATCGGTTTAGGTGTGCAACACCACCTTGACTGCTTAAGTAACCTGTGAAACCATTGAGTGTTTGATTGATATTCATGTTAGTAATTCCCTCGATAATTTCCAAACTGCTTTTTTGTTTTTCTTAACAAACCGTTCTACTGGCAAGAATATTGCTGTTTCCCATTCATCTGGTTTGATGTTTAGGAATTGACTCTGTACATGAGTTGCCAAATATCGTTTCAGTGTTGGTTTGAAATATCTATGTTTCTTGGTGGAGTTCAACATGTCGTATGTGACCATCATTCGGGTATTGTCATTCATAGTTTTGTTATTAGTAATTTTCATTAAACCTTCTAATAGATTCAATCGGAGTTTGGGAGCAAGGTAGTGCATATTCAAACCGAGAAATCCATCGGAATACTTTTCGATGGGGATGACTAACGGAAAGGTATCGTAGTAGGGCAACTTTGTTTTGTGTTTGGGGTTGTAGAAGAACATGTACATTTTCCCCATTTGCATGGCATTGCTTTTGTTGTCGGTATCACTCATTAATTTTGCTGGTGAAATATTGCTCAGTTTGGCCGCATTCTGCCTTAACCATGTGATTGCATTTTGTCCAGTTTGTTTTAGATTGTCGAATATAGTTGCCATATGGTTATTTATGTCCTATCTTGAGTTCCTTTTCGGTTACTATCTTAAATTCCCATTTCCGTTTTTTACAGTATCGTGTTGCCGCTTCCCATTTTGCCTGATTCTTAGTCCATGTAAATTGTTCGTATAAATAGTTACGTCTACTTTTGCCTTTTTTCGGTGGTTTGGTTTGACGTTTTGGTTTCACTTCAATAATGAACTCCTTTATGTTCCCATCCGTTTGTTTAACTTTCATATAGAAGTCTGGATAATATCTGTGCCATTTTCTGTCAGTAGGGCAAAAGTATTTGATGACAGGATTTTCACTGCACCAGTTTAGTACATTTGTATTTCGGTCACAGTACACCATGAAATCCTTTTCCCATGAAGAACGATATATTACTTTATTAGGATTTCCGATGTACTTATTTTTGTTTACAACTGGGTAGTTTCCACTATATGCCATAACATTATTTATAAGTTTGCGATACTTATAAATAGAATACAGGGAGATTCTACAATGAACATAGGAAAATTTTTAACTGATGCATTCGATGCTGGTGTTAGTGCAGTCACAGAAACAGGCCAAGATCTAATGGAAGCATCCCAGCCAGGATCTGCCATGACAGATCCAGATAGGGAGGGTTATCCACGTCTGGGGTCAAACCAAAACCCATCAACCCTACAGGGTTCTCATAATTACCCAAGCGGTATTACTGGAGATCCTTTAGGTTTTATTAATTATATGCCTTATGAACATGGGCAATCACAATCGGGATCAAAAACAGATGGAACTTCTACCTATAATGCTGGTGAAGTGGGAGAAGGCCCCCTACAAGTAAACATACATATGCCATCAGAAATGCAGGATGATATTACGGCAAAGTGGGATGCGGAAGAAGATATTTTTGCAAAGGCATCACAGTTGGGAGTCGCAGAATCGGCAATGGGATCTATGAAGAAAATGGCAAAGGATAAGTTAATGGGTGCTGGTGCTGGATTGATGGAAGCAGCCACTTTTGGTGGAATTGATGCTGACACTGCAAAAAAATCAGTGGATAGGAGATTGGGTCATGCGGTAAGACCTTTTGAGTCGCAGTTTTTTGGTGGTGTTGATTATCGAACTTTCAGTTTTTCACATAAACTGATTGCGTTTGAACGGTCTGATACTATTACTATCAATAAGATCATCAAGACTTTTAGGTATCATTCTTCGCCTGGTTTGGCATTGGATGGGTTGGCATACAAGTATCCATCATCTTGGAGAATCAGATTTTTTCATGCAGATCCTAATACACCAGCAAATGTAAAAGAATCTTTATGGTTGCCGACAATAAAAAGATGCGTACTAACTAAAGTTGGGGTAAACCATTTCAATTCAGATACACCTACATATCATGATAACTTTGCACCAGTTGATATTGAGTTGTCATTGGAATTTCAAGAAGCAGAATTTGTTACAAAAGAAAGTATCTTAAAAGAGACACAACCAGTGTGGTAGATTACTATTAGGAGAAATCATGGCAATAGACTATTTTGATACATTTCCAAGAGTTGATTATGACATGGGTAAAGATAATAAAACCAGATCGGTAACTAACCTTCTGAAACGGATTGGTATTAGAGGTGACTTCAAAAATCTGCTACCAACCTATTACAAATCCATACTGTCTGCCAGTGAAAGACCAGAACTATCGGCATATACCACTTATGGTGATATATTTTCACATTGGGTGTTGTTACACATGAATACCGTTACCGATCCATATCACGATTGGGTGATGGAAGAAACGGTGTTGAATGAGTTCGTGGATTTGAAATATCCAGATAGCAGTTTACTATTGGAATCAACTCATCATTCTGATACCACATATGGTGCAGTTGATCCATCAACAAAAAGATTTTTCGTCAAGGGTGAAGTTATAAAGGAATATCAGGCAGATGATACATTATTGAATGGTGTTGGAACTGTTGTAGATTTTGATGCTACCCTAATCCAAATAACCTATAAATTAACCAGTGGTAGTTTTGATGATGCAGATCAATATTCTGGTTCTTATGTCAAAGGTGATGATAGTGGTGCAGTAGGAAAACTTGCAGGGGTTACTACCGAAAGACTTGGTGTGCATCATTATGAAAGTGCAGATGGTATAGAGGTCGGTAGATCGCATAATGGTGCATTGGCAATAACTAATGAAACTTTTGAAAACAATGAGAACGAAAAGAAACGTGAGATCATGATATTACAAGGGAATTATTTACAGCAATTTGAACAAAATTTCGAGGATATGATGAATGCGTAGTATTAGACCAGATACCGTTGTTGGTGGTAGGATAACGATAAACGAGATATTGTTGAAGTCTGCAAGTGTAGATAAGACTTTGAATATATCAAGTATGGTTGATTCTTTCAACCTATTTGAGAATGTGTTTACTAATACACTGACGGGAAATGTGAATGTTGGTGATACATCAAATGCACTTTCAAATTTTCCGATTGTTGGGCATGAAGAAGTTCATATAACATTAGGAACACCTAATATAGAACGGGTGCAAACTAAGAAGTTTAGAATTTATAAAGTGACTAACATTCAAGAAGTTTCTATGGGGATGAAACGGTATACGATACATTTGTTATCCAATGAGTATTTTACGAATTTGAAACATTCGGTTAGTCGTTCATTTCCGAAAAGCACAACATCAACTATTGCCGAAAAAATCCTCAGATCTGATCTGGAGTCAGAAAAAACATTTGACATCGAAGAAACTCAAAATGTTCATGATATAGTAATACCTAATTGGAAACCGTTTGAGGCGATAAATTGGTTGGCAAAGAGGTCTGTTGCAGAAGATCGAGATGGGGCCAATTATTTGTTTTATGAAACCAGAGATGGATTTCATTTTAGGTCGTTGGAATCACTTTCTGAGTCGGAAAGTGTTGGGAATTACAAACGGAAACCAGCAAATACCACAACGGGCAATCCAGACGAAGAACAGTACAAGAATGTCAATAAAATAGATATACTGAATTCCTTTGATATGGTGGCAAATATACCTAATGGCATGTATGCCAATCGTTTGATTATCCATGATATGATTAATCGCAAGTCAGAAACTTTGGACTACAATTATAGTAAAGAGTACTCCAAGATGACGCATGTCGAAGATAATAAAAAAACCAACAAATGGAGATTATCAGACGATCAGAATTTGGATGGGCAAGGGTCGAGTATGATGGTACACAAGACTGCCGATGAACTAACTACCAGCCCGTTGAGTAAGCAAACTCTGATTAGTAGGTTTGATGATACCAATACATACTATGAGAGAACAATGCAAAATAGATTATCACAAATGCAACAGGTAAACAACATAAAACTAAATATTACTATATCAGGTGATACCACCAGAAAGGTTGGTGATATTTTGAATTTGGAACTACCATCATTAGAACCGATTGGTATGGATGGAACAACACCTTTGGATAAATTGTACAACGGTAGGTACTTGATTACAGGTTTAAGACACAAAATTGACAATTCCAGCCATGTGATGGTGATGGAAGTCGTTAAAGATTCATACTTCAGTTCATTACCGACAGAATAGGAGATTAAAATGTTAGCAAGAGAATTCTCGAAACTGGTGGAATCGACAACAGATGTGATGTTGGATAGACCACACCATTTCAAATCAATAATGGATTTAGTAATTGCCACTATGAATGGCAAACAGGAACAGATTGATGAAAAACTGATTCTGTTCAATCAGGGTAAAAAGTACGGGCAAGCAGTTTTTCTTGCTGGTGGTGCTGGCTCTGGTAAGGGATTTGCCACCAAGAACTTCATGGAAGGTGATAAATTCAAAATCAGGGATGTTGATGAATGGAAAAAGGCATTTATAGCCATTTCTAGGATTCAAAAAGATTCAACCGATTGGGAAGGTGACATTAATCCAAAATACTTGGATGACAAGGGTAGATTGCTTGCCGATTTGGATTTGAGAAATCCAGAGCATGTCAGTGCATTACATGGGGCAGTTAAGAAATTGGGCATCAAAGAGAAAACCCTAAAGTTACTACTAAAGGATCTCGACCAGAGACATTTACCCAATATATTATTTGACATCACACTCAAGGAAACCGAAGATATTTCTGAAGTTATTCCTAGACTTACAGATGTTGGATATGATGCAAAAAATATACATTTGGTATGGGTTCTGGCAAATTATCATGTTGCAGTCAAGGCAAATGCAGAACGTGAAAGGGTTGTGGATGACCACATACTTCTGACAACACATGAAGGAGCCGCAAATACCATGTTCAGTCTAATCAAGAGCAAAGGTATACCTGGCCTCGGTGGTGGAGTTCATGTCATTTTGGCAAATCGGGAAAACACTATTTTTTGGGAACGATCAGATGGATCTAAAACTAGCACAATAAAGGACTTTACTTATCTCACTCTAAAACCAGAAGGTAAGGGTTGGAATAGTCAGGGAGAGGTTAATGGGCAAGTGTTGGATTGGATTAAAGATAATATACCAAGAAGTGAAGCCACTAAAGGGTTGTGGATGAATCCACCAAAAGTGATAGGTAGAGGTTATTCGGGTGATGACTCTGCTAGTCAGAGTGATTTAGAAACGGCAAGAGGTTCGTGGGCAGTCGGGCAACCAGAGGATAATGATGATGTCTAAGAATAAAAAACCACTAACTGCTAAAGAATTTGACAAGAAATATCCACATCTAAAGGATCATGCCGATTATAAAAACTACGGTAAGATTAAAAAGTTATCGGTAACAAACAAACGAATGAGATCGAGAAAAAGGTAGTAAATGAATCCAACTTTCGTCTGGTGGAAGGGGAAGGTCGAAGATCGGACAGATCCGTTACAGTTAGGTAGATGTAAGGTACGCATACTTGGATACCATACAGATGACGTATCGGAAATTCCAACTGAAGATTTACCCTTTGCTTATCCAGCAATGCCTATCAATAGCAGACCAAGTGATTCACCTGTTGGCCCTGTAGAGGGTACATGGGTTATGGGGTTCTTTGCCGATGGTGAAAATGCACAGCAACCGATAATGACACATATTATTGATGCTGGTTATAAGACATCGGATGATCCGACAGATATTCCAGAAAGTCCGAAGTGGGGTAAATCAGAAATACCTGTGGGTGAAGTAAACACCAATAGGTTAGCAAGAGGTGAAACTGCTGATACTTATGTTAGCAATTATGAATCAGTGGGTACTGTGCCAATAGCAGGGGCAATGAATACGGGTTGGCAAGATCCAGAATTGGGGTATGATGCAGAATATCCTTACAATAAAGTTGAAGAAAGTCAATCAGGGCATGTGCATGAAGTAGATGATACAAAAGGCAACGAGAGGATAGCAGTTGCACATAAATCTGGAACAGTCAACGTGATGAAAGCAGATGGTGATAGGGTAGCAAAGGTGGTTGGGCATGATTATACCATTACAGTCAAGGATAACAGGATTTATGCCAAAGGGAATGTCAACATAACTGCCGATGGTGATGTGAACATCAAAAGCAATAAAATAGTAAGATTGGAAGGGTTGCAAGTCCGTATCAAAGGTGATTTAGGTATATTATTACAATCACCAACAGGTGTTTTTGTATCTGCTCCGTTTTTGAGTACAGATCCAAAGTTGGGTGGTGCGATAATGCATGGTGGAACGGGTTCACCATTTGTTGCACCAGCTGGAATACCACCAGATGCTATTATGGTAGATTTGCCGAGTCCAGTTGCTAGTGGTATAGATGATGCAGATAGTGCAGATGATGACACTGATGCCGATGATTCCCTTGTAGTAAAAGGTGCGAATCCATTGGCAGATCTGAAGTCTACTATTTTGGGTGGGTTTAAGGCAAAGAAAATCATGTTCTTGGGCCCAGCAGAGTGTGGTACAGATATGTTGGATGGACTGTCTGCCAGTTTGAGTTTACCAGATTGGTTGAAATTTTTGTTGAATCTCATGAATAATTTATCGAAAGATGAAGAAACTGCACGTCAGAGTCCTGAGTACAAAAACATGCTTTCGGAAATTAAAGATGACCAAGAAAGACGTAGAATTGCCGAAGAATCAAAATTATCGGACGACGAAGCAATAGAGGTTGTAGATCAAGATGGGGTATCTCATATGGTTACATCAATCGAAGATGCAATAGAATTGATTGAAGATGGAAAAACATTGACAATAGTTGAGGAAATCGTACAAGAAACGGTAGATCCCGAAGTTACTACTGTGGCAACAGAAAAGGTGATACCGAAAATTACAAACTGCTGTGAAACTTGTGGAGAGGTGACTTGCGAATGCACCAGTTAATGAATTTATTGAAAATCCAAGATGTAGTGGATGTCGAGGTGATTTCTGCATTGAAAACCCTAGTCGATAAAAAGATTATTGAGTTTGATGAGGAATCTAAGGCAATTGTTATCAATATGGATGTCATGTTTAAAATTAAAGGAAATTTACAGATAGATTGCGACAAACATGTTATTTTAAATAGTGGAAAGGTTGATGATGAGGAATTAAACGAACCATACTCAATTTGGTTGAATCCAGTGATGGATAGTAAAGGCAGTTTGGTGGTGGATGATACCAACTACATAGAGCAGAGTGATACTGAATGGCCACAAATAACTTAGAATTTACACTCAAAGATGGATCTAAACAGATCCTTGATCTTTCAGTTCTGGCAAACATATTATACATAGATCTGTACATGGAAGATGGTACTGTACTGAAAGTGCCATTGAGATTCTTGGAGTTGAGTACAGGTGAATCTGCATCATTATCAGAAATATTAACGGCACTTATCACTGCCAATATGAATAATGATAATGTGATGCGTGAAATGGGATATCGAATACATGATGCTATAATTGCACCGTATTATGCAGATGATCGTGCATTAGAGAAGTTGAAATTTACTAAGACCATAGAGTACAATATTCGTGGACGTTCTGATGAAATCATCGAAATGGTCAAGGGTGAATTGCCCAAAGGTATATCACTAGTAAAGTATGGAGATACATATAAGATAGAAGGGTATGCCAGTGATGAAAACTTGTCAGACTACAGTTCGGAATATGATTTTGAGAGTTTGGATGGATTGTCTGCACTTGAAGATAAATACAAACATAGACAGTTGGAATTTCTGAACATAAGACAAGTTAGTGGTAGTGATTTTAAAGTTGGTGATAATATAGTCGAAGAAGAAACTGGTGATGTTGCGGCTATAAGTGAGATTCAAACTTATATGATTGGTTTGGAACAGAGAACTAAGTTTCTGGTTAGGGAATTTTCATCGGAAACTACGGTTGAGTATAACGGGGATGACTTCCCTGATATGTTTAGTTACTATAGTGGTCGGGTCATGTTTGATGCTAATATGATACCAGCATTGGATGCGAAGTGGAAAGGCCATCTAAGTTCGACAATTGGAACTAAACGAGTCAGTTTTGATGATGTGAAACAAACATTGCCAGAAAATATATCATCGTTGCACGAAAAGACTTTTGATTTCACCTTGGGTATGCGTACACCAGAATCGACTGAGTACACGGATACCAATGATTACACGTTAAAGGTTAGACAGAATTTTGATAGTGTCAGAGATAAGGCAATACCACCAGTAGAGTTGCCAGTACAAAAAGAATTTGATGCAGATACTGGTGATGCATATGTTTACTACATGGGAGATACACCGAAGTTTGTACCAGCGGCAACTTGGTATTTGCCATTCACTAAAAACGATACCACTTCTGCCAATATATCAATTACGTTTGGACAGTTGAATTACACAGAGACAATAATTGATGCCAGACATGGGTTATTCGTTAGATCCAATACAGGAACATTACAGGAACTGGAGTTACTATCATGACAACTAGACCAATTGCCGTATGGGGGAATATGGATTCTGGACACGGCCCATTTCCACCAACACCAGCAATACTTCCAGTTGCGCCAGGTGGAACGACAACGAAAACACCTTTGAATCCATATTCGGCATCTGGGAATGTAAAGGTTGGTTGTGTGCATAAGAATGTGGGAGTACATCGGCAATTTGATGTAAGGATACCACATATTAGTGTCAGTAGCCCATTTCCACCAGAATTGTTTACTAATGCAGGGGCATATAATGGTGGTTTATTGCCATATACCAAGAATGGTAGCAAAACTGTCAAAACGAATGGAGTAGAAACTGCCAGAGTGGGTTCACCTGTTATTTGTTCTTCCAAAATTCTGTCAGGTATAAAAACAGTCATGATCGGAGAATGATATGAACTATACAGTTACAGAAAAGAATACCACTAAATTTCAGAATAGGCAATTTGTAGATCTGGATTTGAATTTTAAACGGAATCCGATTACTAATGATATTGTGAGCAAAAAGGGTGAGAATGCAATCAAACAGAGCATAAAGAATCTGGTTATGACTAGGATTGGTGAAAAGTTGTTTAGTCCATTGATTGGATCATATGTCTATAATTTGCTGTTTGATAACATTGTACCAGAGACTACCATTGCATTACAGACTAGCATAGAGGATGTTATAAATACATATGAACCAAGAGCAATAGTCAATCATGTAATGGTTGATCCAGATCCAGACAACAACCGATACCTGATTACACTGATTGTATCGTTTGTCAATTCACCAGAACCAACAACAGTAGAATTCTTTTTGGAACGGTTGAGATAATATGCAAAATAGTAAATTACGAATTACCGAATTAGATTTTGACAAAATCAAAACCAATATAGTCGATTTCATGAAAAAACAGTCCGAGTTTTCGGACTATGATTTCGATGGTGCTGGTTTGTCTGTCTTGACCGATGTGCTTGCTTACAACACACACTACATGTCTTATTATTTGAATATGGTTGCTAATGAAATGTTTTTGGATAGTGTTTCGCAACGTTCATCGGCAGTGTCCATAGCAAAACATTTGGGGTATGTCACGCAGTCCACAACGGGGGCAGAAGCAACTGCAACTTTGACTTGTGTCACTGCTGAAACTTCAATAGATAGTCCAACAACTATAACTATTCCACAATACACTAAGTTTACTATAAAACTGGATGATGTTTCATATATATTTTACACTTTGAAGTCTTATACGGCCACTACAACAGATACAGGGGCAAATAGAACTTATACGGCAACTGGTGTTAAATTGAAGCAGGGGAAACAGGGTACGATAGATTTTGTGGTTAACCAAACAGGGTTTGAGGAAAAATATATTGTACCAGTTGATAACTTAGACACGTCAACTTTAATTGTTAAGATCAAGCAAACTGCTAGTTCGGGAACGTATGATCTTTGGACATTATATGAGAATGTAACAGATTTGACTAGTACATCTAAGAGTTACTTTTTACAAGAGGTTGAAGATGGAAAGTATGAGATTTATTTTGGTGATGGTGTGCTTGGTGCAAAGTTGGCACAAGGCAATGTGATTACAGTTGAATATTTGACTAGTGATGGTGCAGTGGCAAATGGTGCAGGGAATGATAGTGTCAATTTATTCAAAATTGCAACAGCATTATCTTATATCAGACCAGATGCTGGTACAACAGGTACAGTTACACCTACCATATCAGCAACATCAGCTGCAACAGGTGGTGCAGTTGCCGAAACAATTGATTCTATTAAATACAATGCACCAAAGGCATTTAAGACACAAGATCGTGCAGTTACACTTGAAGATTATAAATCAATGGTAATTAATAAATACACGAATGCTAGTTCGGTTTCTGTTTGGGGTGGGGAAGATAACGATCCGCCAGATTATGGTAAGGTGTATATCGCAATTAGACCAGTTACGGGGTTGACTTTGACCGATGTTTCAAAGGAAGATGTTAAAACCATTTTGAATAAGTATAAAGTATTGGCCATTACACCAGTTGTGGTTGATCCAGATTATACCTTTGTGATAGTTGATAGTTCAGTTTATTATAACTCAACTACATCATTGATTCCAGCAGAAACCATGAAAGAGAATGTTACTACCACCATAAAGGACTACAACAATAGTACTTTGAATAAATTTGGTACGGTGTTCAGACATTCGCAACTTACTGCATTGATTGATGATACGAATGATCCAATACGAAGCAATGTTACCAAAATAAAATTGAAGAAACGGATCAAACCTACACTTGGTAAAATTCAAGGATGGATAGGTAAGGACACATTAAAATATGGAAGTGCTATAGTCAAGGGGTCGGTTACATCAGATGAATTTACAGTTTGCAATAACATATGCTATGGTGGAAATGTTATTTTCACAGATGATAGCAATGGTGTAATTAATTTGACTTCTGGTGGAACGATCATATTTGAAGATATAGGTACAGTTGATTATACAACAGGCAAGATAACCATTTCGGGTGTGGCAGTTAATGTCATTGAGGGCGGTACAGAGTACGTTTACATAACCGCCGATGTTGACGAAGCAGATGTCAAACCAGTAGCAAGACAAGTAATTACAATTCAAGATGCCGATATAACGGTAACGATGGTGGAAGATGTTACATAAGGATAAAATAGAACGGAAAATATCACCGTTTATACATTCACAACTACCTTTATACCTCGATCTGCACTATGACAAGGTTGCAGATGGATCTATTTCTGTTTTTGGTCGTTTTATGCAGTTGTATTATGAATGGTTAGAGACTTCATATGACGCTACCATTGAAGATTTTAAATTTCAGTCTATTCAACAAGTTAGTGATATGGCCATA
>NZAS01000131.1 GCA_002686195.1 Candidatus Pacearchaeota archaeon
ATTAACAAAAAATCCACAATTTAATCCACTTTTTTTAAATTCAATAAAAATATCCATCATAATTTTGCGCTTTTCATCAAATCCGTTATTAACCCAACCTCCCACGAAGCAAATATCATATTTATTATAACGGGTATCCTTCACAGGATTATAAGAAATAGAATCGAAACCCAAGTGAATAGTATGAACCTCTTTCCACTTATAAAAATAATCCGGTACTACATCCCCAAATGTCCATAAAATTACATTCTCCATTTCATTTAAAGTGGCAATCATCCTGTCTGACGCTTGACATTGAAAATTAAGATGGGTACCCCATGGAGACGGAAACGTATTAGGTTGCACAAAGACAAATGTTTTGTAACTTCGCTCCGCTGCTATGAAGAATTTGGGACCTATATTTTCCACTAATGAGTCTGTGGCCATTATGATAAAGTCTTCTTCCCATTCAAGTCCGCCACCGGCCCTCGGAATTTCCAGAACATTACCACAGTCAGAGTTGTCATAATAGTCGTGCTCAACACTGCGCGGGGCGTAAATCTCATATCCCATATGGTTCCATGCATTTTGAAAGCCTTTATATATCCAACGGCCAGCATGGCTTGTATAAACTGGTAGGTATACTTTCATCGTTATAAACCTCCTATTTGGTGCAGCAACGTTTGCAGTCGAACTTTTGATTCGTGCTCTGCGAGAAATCGTACATATCCAGCAGCCGATAGAGATTTAACAACTTGTGGATGCTTTAATAAGAATTGAGCTTTGTCATCAAATTCTTCAATCGCTTTAAAAGTTATAATCTCTTTATCAATTTCAAAAAATTCCTCTATACCTTCATGATATTCCGTTAATAATAGTCCGGCGCCGGCAGGTATTTCAAACATTCTTTGTTTCATTTGAGTTTTTCCTTCAACATCGTTCATGTTAAAACTTAAATTTAAACCAATTTGTGTATTACAATGTGCAACAAACAGTTCTTGCTGACTAATTCCACTTAATTGTTCTATCGGCACTGTTGTCCTATCAAAGAACCCTTGACGAATGGGATTGGGGGCTCCAATAAAAGAAATATTTATCTCTTTTTCTACAAACGGTTTTACCTGATAAAAAGTCGAATTAGCGTGCCATCCTCCTAATAATATGTTATTATACCCAATACTCTTATATTTTTCTATATATGAGGGTTCGGGAGTGGTACACACAGTAAAACACTCACAGGTTTCACGAGAAAAAGTCTCAAAGCGCCACGTATCATCACAAAACCAATTAAATGTCTTAGTTCTTCCAGATTGTGTTTCTTGTATAATCTCGTCCCAAGGCTCATGCGGTGCAATATCAGAGTTGTTAGTCATACAACAAAATATTAAATCTGGCTTAAACTTTTCAATTATTTTATTATAATCTTTTTCTTCAGGATCCACCGTATCATACCAATAAACTTCATGTCCTAATTCTTTTAAAGGCAAATAAGTATACCAATAACCTGCATCGGGTATCCCTCGATATGTCTTGTTCAGTGTTAAAAGGATTTTCATTCAAACACTTCCACTACTTTTTCAGGAATTCTCTCCCTCATTTCATATACAAGATCTATCAATTCTTTACCCTTAAGCTTAAACCAAGGCTCCTTAGAGGCCCCCACCATGTTATTGGTAATCAGCGACATGTTCATCATTCTGGCTTCGACGGCCACTCGCGATAAAGTCTCGGGTGTTTGCGGCAAAAATACAAACTTCTCATTAGTTCCCAAGGCGGCTAAAAATTCACTATAAACTGGTTTTTGAATTAAGTCATATTCCATATTTTTTGCTATACACAAATTAACCGCATCACGCGTATTTTTATGAGAAATGGCTGAATCCATTATGGAACATTTCGGCTCTTTGGGTTTGTCCGAAATTTCTTCAATCATCTCTAGAGCAGAAACTGACCAAATATTGCCGCTTAAATTAATTAAATTAGATAAATCTGTGTTTTTTCTTATGATATCCATATGAAATTGAGATTGACACAGCACAGCTTTCGCATTTTTATAAAAATCTAAATTAATAATATCTTCTTTGGGAGCCTTAAAATTTTCATAAGCTGCCGGGTTTCGAGTTTCAAGATACTTGTGATCGTGCTCATAGATAATATATTTTGTTTCTAAAAGTGCTTGTATACACTCTGAACGTAAATTGATAAAATTAGCAATAATAAAATTGCTATTTTTGTTTTTATTAATAAAAGCCGGCGTAACTGCATGGCTTTGTATTTTTTCCACTGAATGTTTTTTTGAAATTAATATTTCTATGCATTCTTCGTTATTAAGCTCCCCTCCTCCTAGAATATGCTCAACAAAAAAATCAGCTATAAAAACAAATTTCACTCAATTTCCTGAACGTCTAAGCCTTCAATCCAAGATTCTACATTAAACTCTTCTTCATCAATAATTGCGGCCACAAATTCAGCATACATTCTTTCTTCAGAGAAGTTTTCTTGTAGTAATTCGCGATAATGCTCCACATTGGACGCAATAGAGCCTTCTGCATTCGAAACAATATCTTCATAGCATTGTCTCATTTGTTCTTTGGCTGATTGTTCTCGCGGATATGCCCACATCGACTCTTTTGTTATGACACCCTCCCATGCCACTTCGGGGGGAATTGGTTGAATATCAAAAGAGATATTATAAAAATGCTCTTTTCTGTTTTCATCTACCAAAAAATCCAATTGTCCGGACCAACCGGTAGACACAATGGGCATGCCGCTATAAGCTGCTTCGAAAATAGGAAGTCCAAACCCTTCTCCGTGGGTAAGCGTCACAAAAGCGTTCAACTTGGGATCAACATAGAGAGCATGTATTTCCTCGTCAGTCATATCTCCGTGCAGAAGATATACTTTACATTTTCTATCACCTAGCTGCTGTGTAAAGTTTTTTATTTCTTGAAAAACATGTTCTCTGTCTAAAACACAATTCTTCATTTTATTCGTTTTAACAACTAATCCTACTTCCTCGTCCTTAAACTCCTCAACAAACCATTTAATGGTGTGTAGTAGATTTTTACGAGGTCCCATTTGTGCCACAACTAAGAAGTTAAAATCACATTCTAAATCTAATTCTAAATTCTCAATAGTTTCATACTTTTTAACTGGATAGTTGACAGTTGTTACCGGCGTCGTGAGTCTTAAGATCTTCTCCGGCGGCGTCTGCGCATCGTTGGGGACATCCTCAGGGTTCTGTCCATATTCTGTACTCTCGTATACATTCTTTGAATGATTGGACACTACCACAATCTTTTGTATCTGATTGCCTATTTCAATCCATTGTGGTGCCACTTGCGTTGTTTCAATGCCGGCAGTATACCCAATATTAATGGGAGCTATATTTTGCCATTCATTGGGAATCGTAACTTGAAGAGAAAGATCGAAACTTCCTCCCTGTTGTACGTAACCAATAGTCTTTTCAATCACTTGATCAATCCACAAACGTTCTTCATCTGTTTCCGACAACCAAGACGTCTGTCCCCATTGTAGTGGTTGAATAAAAATTTCAAAAAGATCTGGCCGGCTCATCAGAGCCCTCAATGCAAACCTAGTTTGTTCTCCGTATCCAGATCGAGTTAAAAGTGGTCCTTTTAATAAAATTCGTTTTCTCATTGTCTTTTTCTCTCCTATAGACGTATTAAAAGTTGTGTCGTGCATATACATGCGCGGCGTAGTCATCATCCTTAGGCTACTTCACGCAAATGCCAACGTTGATATCCTTTTCTATTTTCCCACGAGCCATGCTTCTCTATAACGTTATCCATTATTTCCACCCACCTTTTTTCATATGTGTCAAAATTATAATTATTTTTAACATGTTGTATGCCTAAAGTGGACATCTTATTATAAGATTTTTTGGATGCCTTTAAAGCCTTTTTTAGTATTGTATTAAAATCTTCTTGTGAGATTCTATCTTCGTAAATGTATGGCACCTGGAGGGAACCAATTACTGCTTTTGATGTTGGTTGAATTCCCCATCCAAACCAATTTTCTCCATCTGTTACTTGCTCTTGTAGTCCTCCCGTCATATTAACAATGATAGGAGTTCCACACGACATGGATTCAAGCGTTGACAGTCCAAAACCTTCAGCATCAGAGATATTAATCGTATAATCTGCTGCATTGTACATGTTAGCTAATTCTTCGGCAGTTGTTTTTTGTGTAGAGAGTAAAACTTGCCCATCCGACACTCCCAAGTGTTCAATAATATGAGGCAAATCTTGCCCATGTTCATCTCTCGGATCCGTATGCATCAATAAACATGCTTTATCGTGACCCACTTCATCGAGAAATTCCTTAAACCACCACACCAAAGTTCCACTTTGTTTGCGGCGCGCATTGCGATTGTTCCACATAAAAATCTTTTTCTTAGGATTCTTATAATTTACGCTGCTTTCTACTGTTATTCTATTTCTTAAAATTTCAACAATTTCCTTTTTTTCGTCTGTCTTAAATTTATGAAAAATGTTTGAATTAACAGCATGAGGCACGTACATTGAAGATACTTCAGGCGCAACTTCTTGTAGAATAGCGTGAGTAACCTTAGAAATACAAGCTACCTCATCTGTTGAGCGATAGAACCCTCCATTAAAATGGGGGGCTGGAAAATTATCCCATACATGATAATATACCATAGGCATATTAGCACGAATTTCGTTCTCAATCTCCCACAACCATCCATAAAATCTAGGATCTGTCATAAACCATAAGACGTCTGGTTTTTCTTTTTGTAAAATAGAACGAATTACGTCATGATTTCCATAGCCATCAATAGGAAAAATAATCCAATCTTCCTTCCATGGATCTATTTGTTGGGGTCTATAGTCGTTGTGTTTAACGGCGCCCCCTAAGCAGATAAACTGATAGCGCCCTGTCTTTAGGAGCGCTTCGATCATATACTTTGTTTGTGTCCCTACGCCTGACGGCGAAAGGGGGTGGTCTGATAAGACCAAAATCTTTTTCTTTGTCATTAATACCTCATGGACAATGTTTAGTGTGTCTAAAATTACAATTATTGCAAGACAGTCTGTTTTTAATATACCGCCTATTCTTAATATTGTATAGGGCCTTGTGCAACATATTTAATGCGTTTTCAGTTTTACGCGGGCCGCTAGTAACTCTAAATAGTTCAACTCTGTTTTTCTTTGCAGTTCTCTTTAAAAGCGCGAAATGGGTTTCTACATCATTGGGATCAATCTTCATCTTCTGAGCGAAAAAATGTTTATACAGTGTGAGTTGGTATGTCACCATTTTGTCACTTCGACGGCGTGCATCCCATCCCCACGAACACGTTTTCCAATCAAAAATGTGCACTTTATTGTCAGATGTTTTGACAATAGCGTCAATATATCCTTTAAACATGTAATTTTCATAACCATCAATAGGCTCATAGAGGGGCAATTCTACAGACAAAACCTCATATTCATCAAAATATTCTTCTAAGGCATCTTCAATTTCGGGAAGTAATGCCTTACCTTGTAGGCGCATTTCTCCTACAAGCCTTTTATCAATTTCTACATCATCATCTAATTTGCTTATACATTCCTCAAATTGTTCGATAAAGTAATTTTCATTTACTTCTTCTTGAAGTAGCTTTTTCTCGCAAACATTATGAATTGCTGTTCCAAAAGCAGTATAAGCGTTTCCTTTGAATCCAGAGAGTTTTTCAATTCGTGTCAATTTATGGTAAAAAGCGCAAAACGCCCAATCTTTGAGTTCCGAATACGATATGTGTGGCAATTTAGTCTCCAAACTATCCTTTTATTATAACCACATTTTTAGTTGTTGTCAAGTTTTTTTTGTTTTTGAAGGTTAAAAAGTTTAGTATACAAGACTGGGCTAACTTGCTGTAGAAAATTATGATTTGGATCTAAATAAAATTCGGTGAAACCTGTAGCAAAATACTCCTTTAACGAGGTGGCGGCATATGGACTAACAAATAGCCCTTGCATCAATAACGCCAATTTGTCATAACCAACTTTCTCATGTAAAAATTCATCAAATTCTTGATCATATTCGGAATTCATAAAGAACGAGGCCGGTGCTTTAAAGCCGTGGGCCCATAAAATGTCTTTGAGGTTCATTCTTTTAGCTAAAAATTCTTTTTCTAGTTTTTTGTCTCCATAAATTTCATACCCATGAGGCTCTTCTAAAGAGTGTGCAATTTCATGAACAATATCATCGAACATGTCTGCATCGTCATCTTGCAGGTTAGAAATATATAAACATCCATCGCTATAAAATGCATTTAAATTTCGCTCATCAAACTCCTTAAACCACCCAACAATA
>NZAS01000132.1 GCA_002686195.1 Candidatus Pacearchaeota archaeon
TAAGCTGCCTCATATACTCCATTATATGAGCTTCAGTAGGATTAGCTGCTATTTGCCTATCATCACCCCTATATACCCTGTTCTCCTGATTAAAAAACTCATCAAATACAGGTTGCATAATCGTAGTATCTATATACTCTTTTTCCTCGCCTGATAATACCCTTCCACCAACATAGCTCTTTATCACTCGCTCAGTATCATCAAGTACAGTATCAATATAATCCATATTTAGCGATGGGTCTTTCCTAGTTAATTTGTTCTCAAACCTTGACGCACGAGCGTAAGGTTGATATTCGTCGTAATCCCTTATATATTGATCAGTGCTCTCAGAAGAATTAACTGTAGTTTCAAAAAGATAGGCTAATTCATCTACGGTTACCGGTGTATTATCTGCATCTGCCCATTCAAGCTCCTGTGCAGCATCTAATATTGAAGCAGCGAGCCTTCGGTTTGTTTGTGCTTCTATGACTTCGAGTTCCCCGTCATCAAAAGTCACATCAGTATAAGAATAGGGGGTATCGGGTTCAGGTAAACCTTGTCGTGCGGCTTCCTCCCCTTCCTGCTCCCTCAGCAAATCCTGCCTCTCTCTATCATCCTCTAATTTATCAAACTTAGCAGACTCCGTAATTTCAAATAATTTTTCATTCCTTGCAGTCGCTAAACCTCTAAGAAGCTTTGCGAAATCTGGGTTCTCTTGGAAAAATGCTTCTTCCTCTTCATTCAACTTATTTGCGGAATATCCATAGATTCGACCATACGAGTGCCCTGTGCTACTCTCCCCATATAACGTCTGTTCCGCCTGACCTGCGAGAAAACCGCTCTCTCTTGAACGACCATCAACTGGTCTATTTTCTCTCCCTCCTGCTTCACCCCTCACCATCCCTTTCTCTCCCTTGAACGTAGTCATAATTTCATCACGCGTAAAACCCAGTGCATCTCCAAATGCCTGTATATCCTTTAAGGATATGGGTGTCTGCAAATAATAATCTGTGGGAAGAGGTTTCCTATATTCCCCGGTCGTAAATTTGTCTACTATCTTATTAAACTTATCTAAGTATTTCTGACCCTCGTACATAGAACCATCAGAATTCTGATCAATAAGTAAATCCCTAAAGAGGTGTTCTTTCTTAACCCGCTTACCATCTGGCCCTAATTTACGGCCTCCCCAAACATCTGGATTTCGTAATAAAGAATTTATACTTTCTAACGCATTTTTATAATTAGCATCTCCATTATAGTACATATCCCACTCAATACTCCCAGTCGGGTTTGCGGCATCATATTCTTCCATTTTACGTTCCCATGTAAGGAAGGCTTGTTCCTTGTCATTATACTTATCATACTCTTCGTCCCACAAATCATCCGCCTTTTTCCACTCAGCGTCGGTATCGTACTCCCATGCTTCTGGTCGTTTAGGTCTCCTAGGATTTGGTACCAACATACTAGTCTCTTCATCCCATACTGAGGGACTGTAATCTCTAACATCATACCCCAATGCGTGAGGGTCTGGTGGTTCTATACTATCAGTAGGTGGCTTAAGGAATTTATTTTTAGCGGCATTCTTTAAATCGTCTATCCGTTGGGCTAAAAATGGGCCTAATGAGTTAAATATCTGGTTATCATAAGACGGTCTATTCGTCCTCGTCACTAAATACGGTTTACCCGGATTCTTAACAGACTCCGTACCTTTCATAGCCGAAAATACATAATGATTCAATAACTCCTCTGAATTAGCTGTATATCGTAAAAGATTCTCATAGAAGTGCGCCCTTTGATCAGGGAAAAGTCCTACAGTCCCTATATCTTTACCATAGTCTTTAGACTTGGGATTAGTATCTATTTCTACATCCCCTATCCAATCCTTATGGCTATTCACGAACGCATCAGCTATTATTTGGTAGTGTGCCCTATCCAACTCCCTCATTTGTCGTTGTTCCCACGCGCTCATGGTAGGTTCCCTCACAGTAGATTGTGGGTCAGTAAGATAATCTCCTTTATAAGGTGCCGGGTCTGCGTGTGTCCAATGTTTGTCAGAAATGTCAAAAACCTCTTTTTTAACTCTGGGGTCATCCCCACCCATGGCAGGAGAATAAAACCTGTTAGAAGGTTCAATCTGTTCACCGTACATAACTTCTATACTACCTTGCATATTTCGTATTATATCTAATATTTTTGCCACATCTGAAGTTCTTGGTCTTGGTACGGTTAGGATATTGTACGGAGATTCCTTCTCCTCCCTGACATATTCTCCATCTTCATTCCTAGTCAGGACTGTGTACGTTCGCATTGGTTTGCGCTGAATCTCACGACCCGAACCTACCGCCCCTGTCTCAGGTAATTCGGGTGGCTCCCCGTATTGAAGGGGTGCTGTCTCCCCTCCTATATTATGCAGTAGGGATGTACCTCCACTAAGATCACGATTCTCCGAACCTATAAGTCTCAAGTTATCATCTATGTAATCAAATAACGCATGAACTTGTGCATTTTTATACATAACATCAGGAGGAGTATACGGATTATTAAAACTCTCCGGGTCAATTGAATCTGCTATTACTTGTAATTGTTGTAACATACCTACTGCTTTCCATTTATTCGCCTTATCGTCCCATTTGCGTAATAAATCCTCCTTTGGTAAAGCTACCTGTAATGATACATTATAATTACCTTTCCCTTCTGTTGTTTCTATACTAGCTCTATCTAAAAGTGCAAAAGGAGCGTCACCTTCGTGTTCTTTATCTATATAATCAGCATCTATTTGTTCTGGGGTTTCTCCACCATACCTTTTATTTATAAGCATGATTAGCTGGGTATCATCAGTCAACTGATCTACAGGAACATATTTAGTCATGCCGTCCCACTCAATCACATCTTTGTTTGTAGCATAAGGTTCCTTATACTCCTCGTACCGGAATTCTGAGTCATCCTCCGGTTCCGTAACTACAAATCTCCCTTTCGGCCCTCCCGGTACGGAACCGGGACTTGAGCTTACAAACTTATCACTAGGTACCCTGTCCTTTGGGAGCGTCCCTCCTTGAGCAGCCCTCTCCAGTTCCTCGTCAGCCATAGGGAGTATTTCCATTAGATGCCCCTTAACATTTATATTATCTCGACTATCTCCTGCTACAAGACGATTTGTACCACTACCTACCAGTTTCATAAAATCAGCGTCATCAACAAATAAAGCATGAGTGTAATTGTAGCCTAGGTCTACACCAGCCTCTAATTTTTCTATAATCCCTGAATACGGTACCCCCGGTCGCCCATTCAACCGCTCTATCGGGCCTACACCTACCTCGCTTTCAAAGTATTGAGTTCTATCCTGCCAAAGAACATTATCCATAGTGTCAGCTTCGTCTCGTTCAAATTCCCAACCGTTGGGAGTAATGTCTTGGGGAATGTAGTCATCGACACTTTTGCGTACCGTGGGGCCTTCGTAGTCCGGTGGACGAGCGGTACTACCTCTTTCTTCATCTGAGGCAAGCCATCTATCAGCAAGTGCTTGCCGCCATGTAGTCCGGTCAGCACCACTTTCCGCAAGTCTCTGCATAAAACGCATATGATTTATTGAATTTCTCCATGTCTGTTGTTGAAGTATATCTTCAACCCATTTAATCTCATCCCGTGGAAGTATCATACTCCCCCCACCTTCGGGGAGATTCTCCCCAAGTAAGACTCTAAGTTGAGGGTGGCTATCAACATTTATACTAGATAATGTGGAAGGACTAGTTAAATTGTTAGCTGCTTGTACATAAGATGTCGCATTAGACTCTATTCCGGGGATACCCCAAAACTTTCTTGGTGTATATTCAGGTATCGTTGGTTCCATATACTCCGCATATCTTAAATCTGCTTGGGACTGCCATCCGGTCTGTTCGTAAGGCCCTTCCAACCATTCACCTTCTGGATGGGGTATCCACCCCTCACCGGCTCTATATACAGGTTGTTCGAGTGGGGAGGCTTGTCTTGATTCCTCGATAGATAACTTCCTTAAATCTCGCCACGTTTGAGGGCCTTCCCCTTCAGGAATACCATAGTCTGCTCTATACTGGTCTACTGCTCGCTTCCTAGCTTCAATACCTCTATATTTAAGGATATCTTCAATTTCCTCACGAGATGCATCTCCGAAAACACCCATCTTATCATTATAATCTATAATATGTTCTGGTACATGATCTTCAGTAATCTCTGAATTTTTAGGATCATTCTTTTCAACTATCTCTTTTAAAATCTCTTGGTTTCTTATAAGGGAGTTTGCATACATCTCATCAGCTATTCCATCCTCAACAGTTTGTACTATCTCTGGTTTATCATAAGGTGTTTGATTATTAAAGAAATCTTGTTGTCGTTCAACGAGGTTATCTACCAACCTTTCAATCGCCTCTTCACCGTAACCATTCAACTTACTTGTCCCTATTAAAGCAAAATCTTGATACGCCGGTAGGGGTTCATCGGTTGGTACCCAGTCTTGCCCGATGACGTTTTCTGGTTCCATATAACCCCCGACCCACGTTCTATCCTCTGGCGGTAAATCTGCATCAGTTTCAAAGGAATTATCCCATGTGTACCATTGTTGCGATGGCTGATCGAATACATGAACTGGTATACCCCTTCCGATTGCCATTGCAACACCCCAAGCCGTGCCCCCCATAACATTCTTACCGTCAAACCCTCTTGATATAGCATATACACCATCGGAATTTGCTATTTGGAACCAATTTCTGTGTAATTTTTTCAGTGTTGGTCTGTGCCTTGCAATCCGACTTTCACCCCCCTGCGCTATCCTGACGGCTGCTCTAGCATACCTATCTAAAACTTCTGGATCATTAGTCATATCGTTGTGTATTGATCTTACACTATATTTTGAATGATCCTGTGCCATACCGTGACCATTATACGAGTGCCCTATGCTCCGTCCTTTTGCATCAGTTAGTCCTTTCTCATGCATTATTCTTGCCCCGTTTATATCGGTTCCTTCAGCATTACCAGTATGGTTTGTGTATCCCCCATCTGGGAGAGTTGTCGGATCAATGTCAGGGGGATTTTCAAATCTATGTTTAGCTTCTACCCAATGTCTTATGGCTTGTTCACCATCTCGCTCTGGGTCATTCATAACCCTAAATTTAATTGTGACATACTCTCCGTTATTATATGATTCATTCCTCACAGGTCGATCATTTTCCCATATAGTTCTCCCTTGCTCTTTAACCGAAGGTTCCCAACCTTCCCAATCTGACCACTCTGCATCTGATAATTTTTCTGTATCTATAATATCTTCTACTTCACCTAAGAAACCTTTAAAGTCTCTCCCCTCATGATCAGGGTCTTGTATACCCAGAATATCTCCTTTCTCTAAACCTTCAACCTCTGAACGTTTACGCGTAGTTGATGTTCGATGTTTCCCATCGCCCGTCACCATAAGATTATAAGTATTCCCAATATTCTCCAGAAGTTTATTATAAGCAGTATTTTCGGCAAGCTCGCTCTGTACTCTCTGTATCCGTGGAAGTATATTCTCATACGTCAGTAGGTCTTGATCATCCCCAATTTCCACTAATTGACGTTGTAAATCATTAAGTTCTTGTCGTAAGTTATCGGTTGGTTTATTTTTAAAAGCTCTTTTAACATTTTCACCATAACTCATAGGTATTGATGTATCAAAGTCCATATGAGTGAGAGGAATCTGACCATCTATGAAATGTTCTCTGAGTGGGAACGGATTAGTATACTCTAGTCCTGCGGGTGATTCTCCTGATGGGGCACTTCGTAAGTAGTCATAGTCTAAAGGGGATGCATGACTACCTTTAGTCTCAAACGTGTAATCTGTATCTGTTTCAAAGAGATCAGGGTTAAACTCCCCATCTATGGAATACTTAGCTTTTAGCTCACCCCGAATTTTCTCCAGAATTTTACCTAACCGATTACCATTATTACCCCAGAAGTGATCTCCGTGAGTATTACCCTCTATTAATTTTCTAGCCCCTGTCTCCAGTAATAGTCCTGCATATGTTTTATCATTGGTGAATTTATCTCGAACAATAAGTTCCATTAACTTTTCTGCTTCTGGCCCTCGATTCTCAATTGCCATCCTCTCTGCAAACTGTCCAGCTAGATTTTTAGCTCTAAAGGGGGAAGCACGTTCCCCATCTACCAAGTCACCTTTATAGTTTTTATATTTGTATTTAAACAATGCATTTCGTATTTCTTCCCTTATTGCCTCATTATCAAACTTAGATGCTTGGAATGCGTGTTCTGCGGAAGGGTATCTTTTCCCATCTTCTTCCCACTCCTTAGTTTCCTTATTCCACATCCAACCACCCACCGAAGACCCGTCATTCTCAAAATATGGATTAGAGACATTGAAGTTACTTAAGAAAGTATGCTTCTGAGGTAAGAGATTCCCTGCTCTACTCCGCTCCCCATGCCATTCAGTAGGTATATTGAATTGATTTATGGGGTGATTATCTTCATCTATTGGGCGCAGATTCGGAAAACCTAGCTGTTCCCCTTCTGATTGGGTTGGCTCACGCCATCTTAATTTAGGCATTTCATAGGCAACTTCGTCGTGAGGTAGTGCCCCATTCAATACAAGGTCAGCAAGACCTTCATCTTCCGTATCGAAGTTCCAAGGAATACCCCCCTTATCGAAAAGGAATCTATCCTTTATCTCATGAGCATTTTCCTCAGTGATCCCATGACGAGCAAAGGAATCATCAAACCACTGAGCAACATCCATTGGGTCGAACCCAGCCATCTCTGTGCCTATGTTAGCAAGGTGGAATACCATATGATCATTCTGTGGATCAAAAGCAAAGTCAACAAACTTTTTTACGTTTTCCTCTGCTTCTTCAGTCGTCATATATGAAGATTTCTTCCTATTAGGTTCCCTCTTGGTTACAAGTGAATATGTGTCACCCTGTATGCGATCTTCTTCATCACCTGTTATACCCTCTCTTTTAGCCCCATAATCCTGAGCCTTCTCAGCAGACCCCCCATAATTCTGACCCAATAGGTTGGCACCAAATACATATATATGTCGTTTAGGGAGTTCTGCTTTGAATATATCTACTAGTACTCCTATATCATCTATAGATTTATTCAGGTTGAAGTCTTCTGCATGTTTTTCAACTGCCTGTTGAACCGCACGGACTAACTCCTCTGCGTCAGGCATCATGAAGTTAGTATGATCTTTTACTAAACCTTTAATATATATTTGATCTCCTAGCATTACGCCAGCAGCATGGTCAGTCGGATAATGTAAACCAGCTATGAGTCTATGTAAACCTATAGAGGCTCCTATCTTTTCAAACTCATCAGCGAAATCTGGATACTTATCTCCTAAAGCTTTACCTATAACCCTACCTGCTACAGTATGGGCACTGGGGTAAGACGGAGTATTCGCAGACTCAGAATTACGTGTAACTAATTCTAAATCTCTCTGTGTAGCAAGCTGCTGAGGTCGGGGTCGATTGAACATGTACTTAAACCGCATAGCAATAGAATTTACATCATCTAATAGTATACGTAAGAAATGTTCGTCTACAGGTAAATGGTTAGCTTCTGCAAATCGTAAGAAGGGTGCAATTAAATCTTTATCTTCTTCTTCTATATCCCGTATAGTGTTTGGGTCTTCAGACAACTTCCGTAACATACGTATGAACTTTAGTTCCATACCTGTTTCTTCTGACGAATTTTTGAATGGTTTAGGTAAAGACAACTCATCAAAGGAAGTTTGTAGGAGCTTTAACCTAGCTGTCATAAGTTTTAGGTCAGCGTCTGATGGTTGACCATATTTAAAATCGTCAATATGAAGAATATTACTTCGGTTATTGTTTGAGTTTATATATCCTCGTAGTTCTTCTACTGCATCTTCTTTTTTAGCCAGTAAATTAAAAGCAGCTAAATTGTTTCTCTGCTGTCTTTCCATAAGGATAAACTGTTTTAAGTCATTAACTTTGGGCATTTGCGAATAATCATCCTTGCAAACCAATCGTGTCTGTTGTTATTATACTCTAAAACTAATACTTTGAGTTCTTATTTTTTGTTCCTTAGCGTTGATCCAGTCAGTAACGCCCCAAAAGCTAGGTGGAATAACCCACCGCCCTGAAGTGTAAACGGTTCATGTTGGCTTACCAACTTCTTCATATATTCCATCTGTACCATTGGATCATCTATTAGTTGTAAATTTGTCATATAACTATCCACATCTAAAAGCATTGCCCTAGACAATCCATACCATATAGGCACTACCATGAAATCGTATATACAAATCACAAGATACGTGATAAGTGCCGTCCACCGCCAGTAATCACGCATTGCCTAGCTTGGCCCTGCTACGGCAGGAGCGGAGGCGATAGAAACTTCTACGTTGTCTTCATTGGTGAAGTTTTTGTAGACAACGCTAGTAGCTATCGTAAATTCCTTAGTTGCAAAGCCGTTACCAAGACCAACTTCGTTAAGTATTACTTCCAAAGTACCAGCCTTAATTCTATCTAGAGCGCAAGCTCCACCCTTCGTGTAGAGGTTACTTAGGATTAGCCTGTCGATCTTTCCGTTTACGTTTGTGGTTGCTGCTGTAATTTTCACTTGGTCATAGTAGCCACCACTTGTGTACATATCCGCTGCTCTGTTACCACCAGAAATCCCACGATCTCTAGGAGTACCTGCAACAGCAGAGATTGATTGACCATCCGAAGCATTATCCCTGACTATGAGATTATGTGCTTCGA
>NZAS01000133.1 GCA_002686195.1 Candidatus Pacearchaeota archaeon
TACTATCATCAGTGAAAATCACATTCCCACCATAGGATATATTGTTGCAAACTGTGAATTCGTCCGATGTAACTGATCCCTTGACTATAGCACTTCCGTATTTTAAAGTATCCTTACCAATCCAACCTTGTATCTTTCCAAGTGTGGGTTTAATTCGTTTCTTCAATTTGATCTTGGTAACATTACTTCGGATTGGAATATCTGTGTCATCAATCAGACCTGTGAGTTGAGAATGCCGAAATATCGTACCAAATTTATTCAAAGTACTGTTATTATATTTTTTTATGGTTGTAGTGACATTTTCTTTCATGGTTTCTGCTGGAATCAATGACGTAGTTGAGTTATAATAAACCGAACTATCGACTATCACAAATGTGTAATCAGGATCAACTACAACTGGTGTAATTGCCAGTACTTTATATTTCTCCAAAATAGTTTTAACATCTTCCTTTGATACATCAGTCAAAGTCAAACCTGTAACTGGTCTAATTGCAATATAGACCTTTCCATAATCAGGTGGATCGTTATCCTCTCCACCCCAAACAGAAACTGAACTGGCATTTGTATACTTATTAATTACTATTGACTTATAATCTTCAAGTGTAACGGCACGATCTTGAGTTTTGAATGCTTTTGGTGCATTATACTTAATGGAATCAATAGTTTCAGCAACTGTACCACCCGTTGCGGCTGATGTTGCTTCTATAGTAGGTGTGACTGTACCCGTTGTACCAGCATCTGGTCTACTGTAAGATAATGCTGTTGCAATTGTAAATGGATTTGCCGTATCATTCCCTGCACCATTTGCCACTGCACCTTCACTGGTCAAATACTCGACTGTAATTACATTACCCTGTGTTAATTTTGCCCCAAGAACACCATCACCAAAATAGATCTCGTATTTTCCATCTTCGACTTCCTGTAAAAAATAATTCTTGGATGTGCTGGTTAGGTTGGTCACATTTTCGTATAACGTCCAGAGATCATATGTTCCATCACTGGCTGCATCTTTAATCTTGACGATCAAAGTCGATGTATCTAAATTATCAACAGGTATAATGTATTTTTCCTCAAACCCTGTTTGGTTGACCACAAAATCTATCGTACCCTGCTTACCCTGTTTCAACTTAACACCAGTTGCCGTATAAGTTCGATTTGCACCTGTGTCATCTGTGGTGGCCGTATAAGACTTTAGAGTGTAAAATATGTATGATACATCATCCAGTTTTATAGTAAACTTGGTATATTGAGGTATGGTTATAGTTGCTGGACTGTCTATTGCTGTTTCAGCAGTAACACATTTTAATGTTACAGTTGCTTCTGCCCCCGTTGTGGACTGCGTAACATATCCCAAATGTTTTGCTATGGATACTGCCGATGAACGTTGCGAAACACTATCCAAAAACATTTCATTAGCAACCATATTCAAATAATAAGACATATAATGTGTGTTGTAGGCAAGAACATCGGTCAAGACGGATAAACCAGCACCTTCAAAATCATAGTCTGAAAATTCAGACTGTTTCTTCATGAAATCAACTATGTTGGTTTTGATCTTGTCAAAATCTAATTCGGTGATTCGTAATTTACTATTTTGCATATTATCTCAACCGTTCTAAAAAGAATTCTACTGCTGTTGGTTCTGGTGAATTGACAAAGGATACGATTAATGTAATTAAATATCCATTGTTATCTGGATCTGGATCAACCATTACTTGATTGACTATTGCTCTTGGTTCATAAGTATTTATAACATCCTCTATACTGGTTTGTAATGCAATGGTAGTCTCTGGTACGATATTATCAAACAACAAATTGTAGACATAAGATCCAACAATTGGATTAAATAACTTTTCACCAATCCGAGTTAAGACTAAATTCTTTATACTCTGTTTGATTGCATTCTGGCCCTTTTTGGATACAACATCATTAGTAATCGGATTTCTTTTGAAATTCAAATCCAGATCTACGAATTGCCTGTTCTGAAATTTAGTGGTATTCTTTTCTGTAACTGAATAGTTCATATCCTATGCTCCAATTTTAACTGATCCTACCCCTGTCATGATTTTCGATGAACAAATGACAGGTGATCCCACCCTCGCAGTCTCAACACCATTTGTTTTAACCGTTTTGCTACCACTCTTAGTATGGGGCATTAAACCACCATTATATGCCCCTGCATTAATAAATAACTCTGGTGAATATGGTGGTGATGCTTGAATGTGTGGTACTCTAACATCAAATTGCCTATGTACCCCTAAATTCTTATGTTTACATCCTATCTTAACATTTCCTGACGCAGAAAACATGTTTTTTGCATCTCCAGTTGTATACCCCAAAGGTGCAGATGGAAGCACTGCTGGGCCTGGAAGAAAAGCACCATGTGGACTATCAATATTTCCCCAAACTGCTATTGGTCTTGTATCTGGTTTTTCAACTTTTTCTGTCATCCTAGTAACTCTATTTCCCTTATAACGCCTGTATTGGTTCTCAACTGAAACCCCAACCTAGCATCTATTTTAGTTTCACCGTATTTCATAAATCCCGATACTAATGGTATATTTGCCGAATCCCCACTAGTTTTTCTGAATGGCATATACCAAGTTGCGGCTGGTACAAATTTATCAGTATCACCAAAATAGTAAACATAAGAATCACCCGTAACCGCATCAAATTCTGTCTGAATAGGTAATTCTTCTGTTGGAATTAACTTATCCCGTACACCATCAAAATTCTGTCTAACATTCAAAGTATAATCATTGGTATCTGTATATTCAGTAGAATCTGGTGTTCTCAATCCCAATGTGAAATTAAAGTCTTTCTCAAATTTGGATGACACCTCTACTGGCATAACTTGCTTCACATCATCAAATGAAACCGCAATTTGCCCATTAGTAGATAGGAAAGATCCTTTCCAATCTTCTTTGATTGTAGGATTCATATCATCATCAAAAATCACCCTTCCATTATAGTAATCAAATTGACTAGGAACCTCTATTTCATAATCACCAAAAGTTAAAGTTTCCATTTCGGCCGAAAACTCATTTACAACAAATTTTGTCCGAGATTCTTCACCAACATTATAAGTCTCAATTTTTGCAATAGTTGAAAAACTATTTGTTGCTTGGTCGATAACCAAATCACCAACTTTAAAAACAGAACCACTATCCAAACTTTTGGTGTACTTTATATTCATGAATTCAAGTTGCCTTTGCATGTGCAACTTTTCAACTTCTTCCAATGTCGTATGGTCAAAGTTATCTTCACTGGCATACCCTTCGATTTTATATGTATCTCCATCCTTTACCAGAGATATGCCTTTGGGTAAACTTCCACTTACCAACTCAATAATTTCATCAGAACGACCACGAATATTATATTCAAGAGTCTTACTAAATTTTAACTTATTTAATGCTCTGTCATCAGCATAAAACGGAGCAACCATCGCACCATTGCTACGATACCCCATCTCACGCATCACATTATCATTATTCATATTAACAGTAATAAGTGCTGTCAGTATTTCTGCTAATGAAGATTCCACACCCGTACTTAGTTGTAAGAATCTTAATGGCACTTGTAAAACAGTACCATCTTCCATGTACAGATCTATATATAATATGTTTGCCAATACTGAAAGATCCAGTATTTGCGACGAACCATCCTTAAGTGTAAATTCTAACGTATTAGTGGCCATTCAAGTTCACTCTGTTCTATGTATTCCTCATCACCAATCACAATCTCACCTTTACTATCTACAACTGGATTCAACCATATGGAAAATTGTTCTTTCAACTCAGGATCAATACCCTTGCCACTATTTAGCACCATATGTTCCTCGCAATCAACTTGAAATTTACCCCTAACTTTGAGGTTGACATCCATATTGATAACAATTTCATTCTTTTCTGCATCATATTCTATAATTTTCTTTTCTGCAAGAACACTTAACGCATTCAAAACTTCCTTATCTATCTTCACTAACTGGTGCATACGCAAGTTACCTCCCCACATGTCTCACAACAATTTGTCATTTTTGGTGTCTCCGTTGAAACAGGTATAACATTATCAACTGGTTCTGGTTCTGGTTCATCATCTTTGAAATAACTTAACACCTTGCCACTTTCCACTAAAGTTATAGCATCATCCAACGATGTAACAGTATGTGTCACACCATCATCATCAACCACCTCTAAACTTCCACCTTCAAGTTCCAATGCATCTTTCAATTCACCATCAACATTCACCTTTTCCTTTTTCATTTCATCTTCAATTAAATCTTTCATCTCAGCATATTCTGTCTTAACATTATCAGGTACAGTAGTCGTTTGTGATGTATTTTTACCTACCAAATTGAATATCTTAGTTAGTAATTTTAACATATCCAATGCATTAAAATTTGCTTTCAACTCATCAAGCATATCCGTACCACATTCAGCAGGGCCAAGAAACATAGTTTTCTTTGCATTAAATCCACCGAAAATGGTTGCCCTTAAAAGTGCCAATGAATTGACAGGTGGATTTTCCCGAACAACAACAGAACCACTTTTAGAACTTGGTACATCAACCATCAATGCATCTGGTGGTATTCCAGCTGGAGCCACAAACGGTGAACCAATTGCCCCATGTAAAATTGCACCACCCAATTTAGGATCTGTACTCAAAAATGGTGCTGATACAAATGCACCAACAGGTGATTCTATTAACACGCCCAAATCTCCTTTGATTCGTACTTGTTGTCCTTCCAATCTCAGAATTCTACCCTTAATATTGACATCGGAATCGGCAGTTATATTTACACTGCCTTTAGCATAGATATTATTATTCTCAACCGTAATAGAATAATTATCACCCATGACCTTTGCGACTCTATCACCCGTAGAACCCATAACATCGACTGTACCAGATTTATGTGCTACTGCAATCCTTTCTTTTCCTTCTGTATCATCTATTTCATGTACATGCCCCGATTGACTTTCTTCCACTCTATTGTAGGGATATTCAGCACCATATTCCAACTCTTTGAGTTCCCATGATTCATTTAATGCCCCTGCAACTGCAATCTTACCCATTGATTCATAATTATCTACATAGGTATCTGTTTTATCACCCCTTGCTAACCTATTGACATTTACTTCACCAGCTGGTATTTTTGATTTACCCCATTTAGGTTCTGGTGTAATCGTTGGGTCATCCGATGTCTTATAACCAGCATCAATAATATGTGTCATTATCGGTTGCTGTGCATTTTCACCATCGGCAAAGAACCCCATCACCCACGTACCCTCTACAGGGCCAACAGGTGCATCACTTGGTCTACTATTGATAGGCATTGCTGGATAGGCAAAAGGAAGATCTTTTGTCGGAATTTCCGATTTGTCATCTGTATGGTATCCAAGTATTCGTACCCTACATCTACCTAACTTTAACGGATCTATCCGATCTTCAACCTTCCCCTTCCACCAGATGAAAGTAGGATTCATTTACTATTCTTTTTACCTTTTTTTCTATTGGATATGTAACCTGTTGTAGATAACTTTTTACGACGATCATAATTTTTATAATCGGCATGATCCTTCAAATGTGGATATTTCTTGTCGAATTCCTTTGCCGTTAGTGTTTTTTTAGTTTTGCCCACGTTGCCAATCTCCCCTTGTTGTTTCCATGTCACCAATATCATCCTTTGGGTAATCCATACCTACCACTTTCGGTGGATTGCTCCACAACCCCTTGGTGGCATCACTTCTTGGTACATTATCCTTAATCCAATCCAATACTTGTTGATTAACTTCACCTTGATCGTTCCAACCCTTACCTTCTGGTTTCAGAGTCAGATAAGTAAAGTCTTTAATCACAGTTTTACCACCCGATGTTTTAATTTTATTACCTTTCGAGTCTGTCCAAAATATGGTATTCTCACGATTTGCCAGAATAACATGAACTCCACCACCCAAGTTTGGAACACCTTTACTTTTGATTAGACCATACATGGTATTTGCAGCTCCTTCATGAGTTTGCAAAAGTATATCATCAGGTACAACCCGTTCACGTTCTGCATTTGCTTTAACTGCCACATGATAGTTGGCCAATACCCATACCAAATGAATATTCCTTGCTTCATATCCAACACTTGTAAGTTTAGGTATAACTTCTGTAATATCTTCGGTTTCTTTGAGTGTGATGTCAAAAAGAATATTGGGCAAATGATTTTTGTTAAGATCTTGCAATAGTAACTTCAAACTCTTATCTTTAACACCAATCTTTTTAACTGCCATATGCAACGCAAAAACATGTTCTGGGTTTTTCAAATCCAAGTCACCTAACAACCTACCTTTTTTATCCATGTATTTTGGATTTATATTCCCTTCCCAATCAGTCGAATCTTTTTGAATCCTAGAAATAGCCATAAATGCTTTTTTCCATTCATCAACATCCCTGATCTTAAATTTATCACCTTCCATAAAATTCTTAGAGGCAAATCCCTTACCAGAACCAGCACCACCAGCGAGAAAGACTGCTTGACCGTACTTTTTACCCTGATTGAACAAAATCTGCCTTTCATCAATCTGTTGCTGATTGCCATTCATATTGGCAATCACCAAATCTAATGTTTTCTGAAAATGTGGTGAAGTGTTAGTCAACACTCCCGTTGATGCTTCCACCAACTTTGAAAATTCTTTTGATAGCATATTAATCTCCTATTCTGTTGGTAATGAACTGAAATATGAATCTTTGACAACTTCCATCACCATTAAATGGCTGGCACTGTCTATTTTATGTCGTAACGCTGTAACCAAATATCTTCCATTATATAATTTATCCATTGGAACCGTACCATCTACATGTGTTTCAACTGATGGTAATTCTAAATCCAATACATCCCCAACCTTTCTGGTAGTATCACCTGATATGGTAATATTTAGTTTGATGTTATTTAATTGTTGCATCTGTGAAATTCTATTCTGTAATGTCTTTTCATAGTATACGTTGGAATCATCAAACCTACTAACCAATGTTTGCTTACTCAATGGACTAGTTGTTAATTCATCAGCAGTTTCATGTACCATCATACTCGAACCCTGCCCACTCATATTTTGAGTATCTGATAATCTCCAGTTGTTTGTTTTCTCGTTATCCTCTACGTGTGTCATCTTAGAATACTCTTTACCATAATCATAATCCAACGTTTCTGTTTTACGATTTATCATATCATGAATGACCAACCGATTAGCATACATTCCATTAGGTATATTTGCCACCATATCAAACGAATTAACTATCTCTATTCTATTCACAGTTCTATACTGTTCTTCATCTGGATTTCCATCGGTAACATCTGTTGGTTTTCGTCTATAGATACCTACACTTTCTTCCTCTGACAATGATTCTAACGACCTAAAATGAAATCCATCTCTAGTTTCATAAAACAGATAATTAGCCCCATCTCTATGTTCTGCCATAGATCTCTTTGCTAACCAATTCATAGCATCAAAGGGTTTCCAATTGGGTATTACTATATCATAAACATTTTGTGTTTCTTCAATATCAAACTTCTTATTCGATTCCAAGTCTGTTCTAAATATCTTTTCGGCAATAGTTGATGTAGTACTTTTTGGAAATGACCGACTAACTGCACCCTTTAAATTCATAAAAAATTCA
>NZAS01000134.1 GCA_002686195.1 Candidatus Pacearchaeota archaeon
ACAGTTGAAGGTTTTACACAAGATGATGCTCAAAGATGGGGTTGGAGAATATCAGAACAAGGTTGGGTAAATTATCCAGATTATCAAGCAAGAGTGTTTCGTAATGATAAAAGTATTAGGTGGGTAAGACCTTTACATGAGTTTATAGATGGTTGTAAAACTTATGCACATTTACCGCCACAAGAAGAATTAAGTTTATATCATCCAAAAACTATACAAAAACAAGAACAGCAAAATATGTTTTATAATCAAAATTTTAGTAAAGAGATGAATGTAAGGAGGTAATTGTGGCACATAAAGAACAATGGGTATTTTGTGGAAAAGTTAAAGGATTACATCCTGAATATTTTGAAAATAAAAAAGTTTTAGATATTGGTTCATTTGATGTAAATGGTAACGAAGAGTTTTTATTTAAGAATTGTGATTTTACTGGATTAGATATAGGTGAGGGTGATGGAGTTGATGTGGTTTGTCCAGCACAAGACTATGACGAACCTGATGAAACATTCGATACAATAATATCTTGTGAGTGTTGGGAACACAATCCATTTTATAAAGAGAGTATTCAGAACGCTGTTAGAATGTTAAAAAGTGGTGGGTTGTTTTTTTTCACTTGTGCAACAACAGGTAGACCAGTTCATGGAGTGTCTTATTTAGAAGAACAATGTTCTAAACAACATGATAATTGGAAAACACTACCGAATGTAGAAAGAGAGAATTGGGATAACGATTATTATAAGAATGTAACAGAGGATGATGTCAGAGAAGCAATTGATGTAGATGAGATTTTCAGTAGTTATGAATTTGAAGTAGAAGAAAATCATTGTGATTTATTTTTTTGGGGAATTAAGAAGTGATAAAAGTAAATCTATTAGAATTGGATATACATCGAAATGAAACTTCATTTAGATATTATGTTGTTAATCATAATTTATTTAAAGATATTGGAATTGAATTTACTAATTCTGATGATTATGATTATGCTATGGTTGGTCAAGCTAGTATAATTGATAAAAAATTACCATTAGAAGAATCAGTAGATAAAGGACTTGATTTTATATCTAAAATTACAGGAGATTATATAATTTTTGATGGTCAGGATTCAACTACATTAATTGGTACAATTGATGTTTTTAGAGAATCTTCTGCTAAACTTTTTTTAAAGACAGTATATTTAAATGATTTTGATTTATATAAAAAAGGTTGGGTTAATGGTAGAATGTATTGGGGAACTGGTGATTATTCTGTTAGTGATATTGACAATTTAAAACCAAAAATGAAATTATCAGGAACAAATTGGGGAAATACTATATTTCCATCAGGAAAATTTGAATTTTTAAATTATGATAAAAATAAAAAATATGATTTGTGTGGTATGTTTCAATACCCTTTAAAAGAAACTGTTATAGAACATGGTATATCACAAACACCACATTATAATAAATGTAGAAAGCCAGTTTATGATTTGATTAATAATACTAAGCATAAAGTTTGTAAATTAATTGATGGTGAAAGAATTCCACATGAAGAATATATGCAAAATATGTTTGATTCTAAAATAGTATTTTCACCATATGGATTTGGTGCATATGGTGCACCAAGAGATGTACAATGTGCTCAGTTTGGTTCTATATTAATAAAACCAAGAATAGATTGGGTTGATACGAAACCGAATATGTATGTTGAGAATGAAACTTATATAGCATGTGAACATGATTTTAGTGATTTGGAAGAGAAAGTTGAATATGTTTTGGATAATTTTGATGAATTACAAAGTTATTTAACAGAAAATTTTAGAAAAAGATTATTGGAAATATATAATCCAGTACATCTTGTGAAACACACATATGAATTATTTTTAGGATTGGATGGGATTGGTGTGTAATGAAAGTAGGTATAGTTGTAACTACACATTATAGTGATAAATATAGACCAAATGGTAATGAACTAATTCAAAATTATTGTAGGTCTGCTAAATGTTTAACTCATCCTTTTAAATTATATGTTTTTGATAATGCAAGTGTAAAAAAATTAGATAAATTAGATTATTCGTATGTTGAGGTGATAAGAGTTGAAAATCAACATTTACGAGGACTTAGTGGTACATGGAATGATGGTATTAAAATGTCTATAAAAGATTCTTGTGATGTTATACTTGTAAGTAATGATGATATAGAATTAAATGAAAGTGTTAATACTTTTATTGATGATATATCAGCACATAAATATAATGAAATAGGTATATATGGACCATTGAGTAATGGTATATTAGGTGGAATACAAAAACAAAATGGTCCGATGGAAGGTATAAGAGAACTAACAAATAATAAACAAAATATGTTAAATGGATTTTTTTATGGATTTACTAAAGAATTTTATCATAAATTTAAGATGGAAGATGATAACTTAATTGATGAAAAAAATTATCCTTGGGGTGGTAATGAAGAGGAATTTCAGAATAGAGTTTGGTCACAGGGTGCAAGAAGTTTTGTATTAGGAAGTTGTCATATATTTCATCATAAAATCAGAGGGTGGACAAAATTATGAAAACGAGAAAAACAATTGAAACATATGAAAGACTATGTAATTTTTTAGATAATAATACTAAAGTATATTATAGTAGATATGGCGATGGTGATTTTAATATAATGAATGGTAAAAGAGAAAAAATGCATGAGTGGTCTCCAGAATTACAACAAGAATTGAGAGAGTCATTTGCAATTGATGACCCCTGTTATATTAAAGGTGCTATGGTAAATTATCCTTTAGAACCTGGAATGACTCATGGTGTGTTTGCTCCAGCTACAAACAACACAGAGATAGAAAATTGGTTATTAAATAACCAGAAAGTAGACTCAGAAACAATTTTTGATTCACATATAATGTTTCACTATATATCAGTTTTTAAACAAGAGTTAATGATAGATTTTTTGAATAAGTATATTAGACCAAAAAAGAAGATGTTTATAAATTGTTTAACTGAAGGTAAGGAGATGTATGAGCTTGAAAAGTTAGAACGTTTTGTTGGAAAAATAGATCATTTTGTTCAAGTTCCTTTTCACGATGCTTATTATAAAATGGATGAATGGTGGCCAGAAATAGAAGAATATATAGATCAAGTAGATTTATGTATACCAGCCGCTGGTATGGCTGGGAGAGTTGCACAAAAAAGATTGTGGAATTTGGACAAAGATATACATTCTATAGATTTGGGTTCAGTAATTGATGCTGTAACAGAACGGTCAACGAGAACTTGGATTGTTAGAACTGGTCATATAATTAATAATTTATTAATGGAGAAATAGTTTTATGAAAGAAATATATTCAAAAATTAAACCAAATAAGTTATTACATATTATTCATAAAGTAGATGAGTTTTATACTATAGAAGATGGTAGAGACACATTTGAGTTTGAAGATAAATTTAAAGTATCTTGGAAGATTTCTGATAAACTTAGAGTATACAATCTAGGAGAAGTTTCAAAACTTCAAGGTAAACAATTTTATAAAGGTAAAATAGGTATGGAGTATAAGTTTTGATTAAGAAAAAATATAGAGTACTTGAAACAGTAACTACAGTAGATGGTACATTATATAAAGAAGAGTTAGGTTTGGATAATTTTAATGATTATATACATTTTCCACAAAAATATGCATGTGATGATATAAATAGTGTGGAAGATTTTGTTGGAGAACAATTAAAAGAATCAAATTCTGATATATTTTTATTGGGTATGGGTCATTCTAAATCAGCATTATTATATAGATTTAAAAAGTATACTGATGCTATTTTTATGGATGTAGGTGCTGGTATAGATATGATTGCTGGATGTATAAATATAAGAAGGCCTTATGCTGGTGATTGGACAAATTATAGAATTGAAAATTATGATTATTCTAAAATTGATTATTTAAGATATTCGGGTGAAGGTAAACATATTTTTTTAAAGGATGTTATTTATAATGTTAAATAAAAAAATAGCATATATAATGAAATGAAAGTAGCTTTATGTTTACATGGACTGGTTGGGAGTCTGAATACTAAATCGCATGTTGAAGAAACACCATTAGATAGTAAAAAATTATGTGCAGAGTTAGCATTTAAAGATTGGAAAAAATATATAATTGATGAAAATGATGTTGATGTATTCATTCATAGTTGGGAGTTAGACTTAGAAGATTATTTGGTAGAATCATATCAACCTAAAAAATATCAGGTAGAAAAACAGATTGTTTTTAATATAGAACACAAGGAAGATAATAAAAGAAATCAGGCAGTATATAGTAGGTTTTATGGTGCTCAAAGAGTTGGAGAATTAAAGAAAGAATATGAAAACGAGAATAATTTTATATATGATTGTGTTATTGATGCGAGGTTTGATTTAGCTTGGAACAAATCAGTTAAGTTTTCTGATTATGATATGAGTTATTTTTATATACCAATTTTAGTAAAAGATGGACAATGGTATGGGTATCCACTTGGACCTGGGAGTGATGAGGGTCATCAATCAGAAGTAGAGGACCTGATATTTTTTTCTAAATCAGAATATATGGATGCGTTTTTTAATTTATATGATTATATGGCATATTACAATCAAACAATTTATCAATGGAAGGGAATGTCCTCACATTTTTTAGCTTATGCACATTTAAAAGAAATTGGATTATTACCTGATTATACAAAACCTGGTTTAAAAGTATCTTCACCACACAGTATAGAATGGTTAGATGATGATGTTTTGAAAGTAATTCGTAAAGCTTATTTTGATGGTATTTCAATGGATGCACCTATTAGACCTGGAAAAAATTTGGATATTATAAAATAAATTAAAGGAGTTACAAAATGGTTAATTTAATTGATATAGCAGAAACTTATTTCAAAATATTTTCTAATAAGGATTCTGAGGGATTAAGAAATATGTTTTCTGAAAATGTATATTTGAGAGATTGGGAAATACTTGCAAATGGTATAGATGAAGTTGTGGACGCTAATCAGAGCATTTTCGATTCAGTTGATACAATAGTAGTTACACCAATTAGAATAATTTCAAATGGTATAGATTATGTATCAGCTGAATTAGAGATAGTTGTGAATGATGAAGAGACTTTATTAGTTACAGATATATTAGAATTTGATGATGATAAAATAAATTCAGTAAGGGCATACAGGGGATGAGTAAACCAAAAACAATATTTTGTGACTTAGATGGAACTCTTACAAAACATCCTGCTGACGCTACAGTAATACAGGATCCAAATTATGAGTTGGAAGTTTTACCTGGAACAAAAGAAATTATGAATGATTGGGATAGAAAAAGATATTATATTGTAATCACTACTGGTAGAAAAGAAAGTGCTCGCGAAGCCACGATTAAACAATTACAGAGAGCGGGAATACTTTATGACCAATTAATTATGGGTTTTGGAGGTGGTGATAGAATACTTATAAATGATAGAAAGCCAAATAGTGATAGAGATACGGCTTATGTTATTAATGTTGATAGGAATAAGGGGTTAATAGATGATAAAGAGAAATGATTTTCGAGCTTTGATTGCATATCCCAATTTAAGTTTGGCGTTAACGCCATCTTATGCTATTGGTTTATGGACTTCCATTCTTAAAGAACAGAAATATGATGTAGCTCTTTTTGATTCTACTTCTTATGAACCAGTTTATGAATATATAGGTACTGATACAAAAGAAGCTGGTTCTGTGGATGTTACCGCTAGTGCTACACGTGCAAATAAACTTATGGCCAGTCGTAAGTTTGATCCTATAAAATTATTTGGAGAATTAAAAACTGATCTTCTTGGTGATTTTACTCGTAAATTAGATGATTTTGATCCGCATGTAGTAATTTTTTCAACTGTAGTTGAAGATACTTGGCCTCTGGTACAAGATATGTTGAAAGTACTTTCTGATTATCCAAAAATTAAATCAATTGTAGGTGGTGTATTCCCTACTATGGCACCCGATGTTGCAATTTCTGATGATAATATTCAATGTCTTGCAGTGGGAGAAGGAGAAGAAACTATTCCTGAATTTTGTGAGGCGGTTCGTAAGTCTATACCGGCCACTAATATTAAAGGTACTCGTGTAAAAGACAAAGATGGAAAAATTATTTCTAATGGTCCAAGAATGTTGGTGAATGTGAATGATTATATTCCTGATTTTTCATTATTTGATAAAAATAGATTTCTTCGACCTTTGGGGGCTAAAATTTGGAATGCAATGCCAATAGAAACTTATAGGGGATGTCCGTATCAATGTACATTTTGTAATTCTCCAGCCCAAGTAGTTATTGCTAAAGAAAAACAACAAGGTATTTACACAAGACGTAAGAGTATGGATACATTACGCCGAGAACTTGATGTGATGGTTGAACGATACGATTTTAATTTTCTTTATATCAATGATGATGCTTTTATGGCCCGTCCTAAGTCGGAACTTGCTGAATTTGTTGAAATGTATAAAGATTACAAGTTACCATTTTGGTGTCAAACGCGGTTTGAAGATATTGATGAAGATAAAATAGAGTGGTGTCAGGAAGTAGGCCTTTATCGTATGTCTTTTGGTCTTGAACATGGGAACGAGGAGTTTCGCCGAAAGAGGTTGCTTCGTAGGATGACCAATGAACTTATATTGGAAAAAGCTAAAATTCTTGGTGATTATAAAGTTCCGTATTCTCTTAATATTATAATTGGTATGCCATATGAGACACGAGAGTTGGTTTTTGAAACTATTAGACTTGCTAAAAAGGTGGGTACTTTTGATTCACTTGCTGTTAATATATTTGCTCCTTATCGTGGAACTGTTTTGAGAGAAAAGGCTATAGCCGAAGGTTGGTTAGAACCAAACAAACAGGCTACTTCGTTTATTTCAAAATCTATTTTGGAGATGCCACCACCTTATTTACAACCACAAGAGATGTTAGGAATCCAACGCGTTTTTCCACTTTATGTTACCCTACCAAAGTCTTATTGGCCAAAAATTAAACAGGCAGAAAATTTTGATACAACTGGTAATAAAATTTTTGATGAGTTATCTCAAAAATACTATCTTGATAAGTACGGAACTGATGAGGCAGAACGGATGCTTACTTATGCTGGTTAATGGTTATGAATTAAAGGAGAATAAATGAAAACTATATATAAGCCTTGGGGGAAAGAGGAATGGTTAGAGTTAAATGATAAATATTGTTATAAAAGAATATACATTAATGCTGGAACAAAAACAAGTTATCAATATCATAACCAAAAGTTAGAAACAAATTACATAATTAAAGGAACGGCAGAAGTTTGGTTGGAAAATGATGATGGTATAGTAAAGAAAAAAATAAAGAAGGCAGGAGATTTCTTCACCGTAGTACCACCAAAGAAACATAGAGTTATAGCAATAACTGATATAATTTTACAAGAAGTTTCCACCCCTGAAGTTGATGATGTGATTAGAATTTCAGATGATTCAGGTCGTGGTTCTGGAAAAATAGAACATGAACACATGAAGCCAGCTTTGTGTATACTAACTGCTGGCACGGGAACAAGATTAGGATATTTATCAGAATATATTAATAAAGGATTATTATCATTAGATAATAAAGCTGTCATATCTCACATGATAGATAAGACACCAAAAGATTATGAAATAGTTGTAGCTCTTGGGTATAAAGGTAATATGGTTAGAGAGTATTGTGAAGCTGCCCATTCAGACAGAGTATTTAAATTTGTTGAGGTTGATACTTTTGAAGGAGAAGGTACAGGACCAGCTTATTCTATAAATCAATGTAAAGAATATTTACAAAGACCATTTATTTGGATAACTTCTGATATAGTTATATCAGACGAATTACCATTTTTGAGTGAAAATTGGTTGGGACTGTATCCAACAGATACACCTGAATTATATTCTACTGCTAAATTTGAAAATGAAATAATTATTGATTTTAAAAATAAAGATAAAAATGGATATCAATATGCTTTTATTGGTGCAGCAGGTGTTTATGATTATGATGTTTTTTGGGATAATTTAGATGTTAGTAGTGGTGAAATAGTTAGTGTATATTATGATATAGAAAAATATACACACGTGGCTAGTAAAATATTAAGGTGGTATGATACTGGTAGAATTGACAATTACTTGAGAGCCAAGGGATTATTTGAAGAATCCAAACAATATTCTATTCCAAAAGTAAATGGTGAATTTTTATATAAAGTTAATGATGTTTTTTTAAAGATGTCATCGGATAAGTATTTTATAAAAAATAGAATTAATAGAGCAGATAATTTAAAAGACTTAGTACCATCTTTGATTTATAAAGGGGAAACTTTATATTCTTATAAATGGATAGATGGTAGTACTTTATATAATTGTAATGATATTGATGTTTGGACAGAGTTTTTAAATTTTATGAAGGATAAAATGTGGAAGCCAGTTAGTGTAGATATTAAAAAAGATTGTTTAAAGTTTTATAAAGATAAAACGAGAGATAGACTGGATAAGTTTTTATCAGTTAGAGATGAATCTTATTTAGGTAGTCATATAGTTAATGGTGTTGAAGTTCAAACTATTGAAAGTTTATTATATAATTTTGATTGGAATCGTCTTAGTGATGGAATACCAACTAAATTATTTCATGGAGATTTACAATTTGATAATGTTATTTATACAGAAGATAGAGACTTTTGTTTATTGGATTGGAGACAAGATTTTGCGGGAAAAGATATTGGAGATGTTTATTACGATTTATCTAAAATGTATGGTGGTATTTTAATGTCATATAAATTGATGAAGGATAGTAGTAATTTTTCTTGTTATGTTGATAATGAAATGGTAACGTATGATTATAAATCTGAATCTAAATTGAATGAATTTAAGTTAGTATATGAAAAGTGGATTATAGATAATGGATATGATTTAGATAAGGTTAAGACCATTACTTCTCTTATCTTTTTAAATATGGCACCGTTACATGAGAAAGAATTTGGAGATTTATTATTTTTTAAATCGAAACAAATGTTACAAGAAATAAATGATAAATAAAGATACAGAAATATATTGTTCATTTTCTTCTTCTCCAGGAAATAATGGATGTGAATTCTTTAATAGCGAATTTAAGAATAGAAATATAAATGCTATTTATAAGTCTTTTTATTCAGATAATATAAAGAAATCTGTAGAAGCAGTTAAAACTCTATCAATATCAGGTTTTGCCGTGAGTATGCCTTTTAAGATAGAAGTGTTAGATTTGGTAGATGAATTAACAAAAGAGGTGGAAAGTATTGGCTCCACGAATACTATAGTGAATAATAAAGGTTATTTAACTGCATATAATACTGATTATTATGGAGTAAAATCTTATTTTGAGACTTTAAATTTTAGTCACATTTATATTGTAGGTAATGGTGGGTTTAGTAAAGCTGTACAGTATACTTGTGAGTTAATGGGTAAGCAATTTAAAATAATTGATAGAGATAGTTGGAATTTAATTGATGAATTGAGAGATGCAGTTTTATTTAATGCTACACCAGTCGATATACAATCCACAAAGTGTATGATTATTGATGGTAGACCTTCAAGTTATACTGGTAAACAAATTGCATTGGAACAAGCAAAAAGACAATTTGAAATATATACAGGAATAGAGTATGGATAATATTAAATTTTATGTGGGACCCATGAGTAAAAATGTTGTAGATGCTATATTGGAATTTACAGAAGAAACTAATAATAAGATTGGTTTTATACCTTCGAGAAGGCAAATAGAATATAATGGTGGATATGTAAATAATTGGACAACTAAAGAATTCTCAGAATATGTAAATGGTAGAGTTATAATAGAAAGAGATCACGGTGGTATTGGTCAAGGATATAAACACGATGATGGTATAAAATCTTTTATGCATGATTGTAAATATTTTGATAAAATTCATGTAGATCCTTGGAAAGAATATCAAAATCTTGATGAGGGATTACAAGAAACGATTAATTGTGTAAATTTTATATATCTTGTGATGGGAAAAGAAAATGTAAAATTTGAAGTAGGCACAGAAGAATCTATTAGAAGGTTTGAGGTTGATGAGTTAGAAACATTACTGAGAT
>NZAS01000135.1 GCA_002686195.1 Candidatus Pacearchaeota archaeon
AAAACCATCAGTAAGCCCTTGGCAAGAAAAAGGAAATTATAAATTTGGTGACAAAGTAACAGGTAAAAGTGGTAGAACATTTTTAGCTATCGGTGGAAAGTGGGGTGAAGCATCATTAGGTAAGACTGACCCAGAAAGCGACCATCCAATGTGGCAACCGCAGAAATAATTATGAAAAAATCACAAATTAGACAATTAGTTAGAGAAACCATTATGGATATGTTTGAAGCAGAGATATCCAAGGGTGGGTTTACATTACAAGACTTTAGTAAAGTACATGGTGGTGAAGCTGGTGGAAGAAAACAAGATAAAGGTTTATTTGACCTACAGAAAAAAGTAGAATTTGGTGTTAAAGGAGCTGATATAGATGCTTGGAGACATAAAGCTCTATTAAGTGGTGATAAAGAAAAATTACCATCTGCAAAATATCAAAGAGATGTTTCTAAAGTAAAAAGTGTTAGTGCTAAAATAGATAGTTTAGCGGCTATAAGAGCACAAGATGAACCTTCAAGAAGAGAAACTGGTGGAAGAGCAAAACCATCTACCAAAGTTAGTGCTAAGTATGTAGGTACAAAAGATGACTCTATTAAACAATATAATCAAATGATGGATGAAGAAATAGCTAAATTGAAGGGAATACAAGAAAAAACTCAAGAGGGAGATGTTAATTTTGTAGCACTTGGAAATTTGATAGAAGATTTGGAGTTAAGAAAACAAGAATATGCATTAAGATGGGATTTTGTAACGGCGGCGTATAGTGAAAATGCCGCGGCTATGGATAATACTCGTGAATCTATTAAAACTGTAAGAAGTCAACTTATGTCAAGACAAAAAGCAGTTGGTAAAGAACCAGAAAAAAATGGTAAAAATGGTGGTAAAAAATAACACTTTAACGGGATGATATGATGAAAAAGAAAAGTAAATTAAACGAATTTTTTATTGCAGGTGGTGTTGTTAGTCGAAGACCATTCGATAACCGAATAGATACACCAGTTAGAGGTTCGGGTATAAAATTATCATCCTTAGTAAAGGAAGGAAATCCAGAATCTTGGGATGAATCTGAAACAACTATGAATGTTCAAAGATTTCTTGAAGATGTTAAGAATTATGCACAAATTGGTAATAATATTTATAGAGAAACCAATCTTAAAGAAATAGCTGTTAAAATTTCTGAAATTGTTGAGTCTGCAAAGATTCATACTATGAATGAGACGGATGATTGGTTTGATAGAGTATCTGTAAAAAGAAATATGAAGGAATTAGGTTCTCTTGCTAGTGGGTTTGTTAAAGCTGCTAAAGAATCTAATTTGATGCAACGAAGAATGGAAACTTTATATGAAGATATGGGTAATATATTAAGTAGATATTATGAAATAGAAGAAGTTTCTTCCATTACTGAAGCTGAAAAGGTAGATAATTTAGATAAACCAGAGTCTGGTGGTAAAGAAGAATATCAGAAATTTTTCAAATCAGCTTTAAAGAAATTTGGTGTTGATTCGCCAGATGACCTTGACGAAGAAGAGAAAAAAGAATTTTTTAATTGGGTAGATAAAAATTGGGCAAACAAGAAGTAATAATTTAATTTAAAGGTTATAATATGATAAAAGTGGTTGTAAGAGATAATAAAATAGAATTAGCATTAAAACAATTTAAAAGAAAAGTAAAAGATTCTGGTTTATTACTTGAATTAAGAGAACGAGAGTTTTATAAAAAACCATCAGATATTAAACGAGTAAAAAAATCAAAAGCAAAATTAAGAATTAAGTACGATAAGTTACGTAGACAACGTGAAAAAATGCTTCGAGGCTTTTGAACGTTTTGGTATATTAGCTTATATTTATTTAAAAACCAAATACACCATTTACCAATCGGTAAATCCTATATGGTGTACCTAAGATAGTTCACATATTATTGTTCCAAATAACAATATTAATCCTAATTTAATGGAGATAAAATTATGGACGACCTTTTGAAAGACGCAATAGCAGACGCAAAAGCAGTTCGTGAAACAGCATTGGAAAATGCTAAAGTAGCTTTACAAGAAGCTTTCACTCCGAGATTAAATCAAATGCTTTCTCAGAAGATTCAAAGTGAAGTTGATGACGACATTTATGAAGAAGACGAGGAAGAAGCCGAAGAAGAAGAGGCCGATGAAGAAGAGGCCGAAGAAGTAGCTGATGATGAAGCTGAAATGGATGCTGAAGAAGCAGACGAAGAAGCTGAAGAAGAAGCTCCTGAAGAGGAAGAAGCCGCTGAAGAAGAACCCGCTGAAGAAGAGGGTGAAGAAGAAGCTGGCGAAGAAGAAGCAGAAGAAGAGGAAGAAGACGACCTTGACCTTGAAGCAGTTCTGAGAGAATTAGAATCAGAATTGAATGAAGAGGATGACGAGGAAGGTGACGATTATCCTGTAGCGGATGAAGAAGAACCCGCTGATTTGGGTGAACCACCTGTCGAACTTTCCCCTGAAGATGCAACTCTTATGCCAGAACCTTCAGACGAAGAAGGCGAACTTGATTTAGACGCTCCTATGCCAGATGAATATGGCGAGGAAGACGAAGAAGTCGAAGAGGAAATTGACCTTGAAGAAGTACTTAAAGCTCTACAAGAAGAAGATGAAGAAGATGAAGAAGAAGAAGTTGATGAAATTACTAATCTGAAATCTGAACTTGGAGAACATCGCGAAGTGGTTAAGTACCTGCGGTCTAAATTAAATGAGGTCAATCTACTTAATGCTAAACTCTTGTTTACAAATAAGTTGTTCAGGAATCATTCTATGACTAATGAACAGAAAATTAAAGTCATTGAGCAGTTTGACAGAGCTAAGAGTCTACGTGAGGTAAAACTTGTCTTTTCGACAATTGCCGAATCGTTTGGTTCTAAAGCTAAAAGTGTTAATGAAAGTAAAAAAGGTTCAGCTTCAAAAACTGTTGCTTCAACCAAACCCAAATCAAAGGCTGTTATAGCCGAGGGTTCTGAATTGAAGACACGTTTTCAGAAGTTGGCTAAGATACTTTAAAATTGAAACCGTTTAACTTGGAGATTAAAAATGTCAAAAAGTAATCTAAAGTCTATTGAAGGCTTAATGGATAAATATAATCCATATAAAGAACGGCTAGATGAAACTCGTAAGTTGGTAGACAAGTGGGAGCCCACTGGTTTACTCGAAGGTATTGGTGAAGAATCTAAAGTATTTGGAATGGCATGCTTATTGGAAAATCAAGCTCGTCAATTAATTGATGAGTCTTCCAAGACAAGTACCCAATCTAACTCGGAAGAGTGGAGTGGTGTTGCACTTCCTTTGGTACGTAGGATTTTTGGTGAATTGGCTGCACAAGATTTTGTATCTGTTCAACCTATGAACTTACCTTCAGGACTTATTTTTTACCTTGACTTCAAATATGGGTCAGCTCAAGCTGGTCACACTCAGAATTCAGACATACATGGTATGACTTCTGGTTCTGGTGACGCTTCTGGTGGTCTTTATGGAGCAGGTAAATTCGGATACTCAATTAACGATTCCGTCGCATCTGTAGCATCTGGAAATTATTCTTCCAGTTCAGTTGTTTGGGGTGACGTTGATTTTGAACCCGACCTGAGTTCTTCTTTAGACAATCTAAGAAAAATTACTATCGCTCTCGCAGACGATGGTATGACAAATCCTGATTTCGATGGCGTAAGAGCTTTCGAAATTTCAGGTTCTGATACAGCGGCTATCGCAACTCATTACCCAGCTTATGCTAACTGGGATGGTTCGAACTGGAACTTTATTGTAAAGACTTCTGGTGCGTACGAAGTTGATGGCTCTGTACACGTGAAGTATCACAAAGCACCTACGGATGTTACTCGTGGTGACTTTGAAGATTCACCTACAGAACCTGCAACGGATGCTGGAATTCCTGAAATTGATATTCAGATGAAATCTATTCCGATTGTAGCAAAAACTCGTAAATTGAAAGCTGTTTGGACTCCTGAGCTTGCTCAAGACCTTAACGCTTATCATTCTGTTGACGCAGAAGCTGAGTTGACTGCTATGTTATCAGAATACATCTCAATGGAAATTGATTTGGAAATTCTTGATATGTTGATGGCTAACGCCTCTGCAAAAACTGAACGTTGGTCAGCAAGAGTAGGATATGAGTATAACTCATCTACAGCTCTTTTCGCTGCCACATCTGATAACGCTTCCGCGTACGTAAAAGGAACTTGGTTCCAGACTCTTGGTAACAAGATACAGTCTGTTTCCAATGCAATCCATCAGAAAACTCTACGTGGTGGAGCAAACTTTATGGTCGTAAGTCCTGAAGTTGCTACTATCATCGAGTCTATTCCTGGATATGCTGCTGATACGTCTGGTGACGCGACACAAGGTTCATTTGCAATGGGTGTACAAAAAGTTGGTTTATTGAACAACCGTTTTACGGTCTACAAGAATCCATACATGCAAGAGAACGTAATACTTTGTGGTTTTAGGGGAAGTAATTTCCTTGAAACTGGTGCTGTATACGCTCCGTATGTACCACTCATCATGACTCCGTTGGTCTATGACCCAACAAACTTTACGCCTCGTAAGGGTGTGATGACAAGATACGCGAAGAAAATCGTGCGTCCTGAATTCTATGGTAAAGTTGTTGTTGCTGATGTTAACTACGTTTAACATTTAGAACGCGATAGATAAAATTGGGGAGTCATTTGACTCCCCTTTTTTTATAGCAAAGATATTTATTATTGATAAAATGTACAGTTTATTAATAGTTGGAGAATAATATGGCAACTCAACCAATATGGCCAGGAAGTGGTTCTTATACAGACGCTACAGATACGCCATTTAGTTTTTATACAAGTGACGTTACATATGTAACACATTCGGTACAAACAGCCGAGTGGGTTGCTAAAAGACTTGGATATCCTATAATGGATGTTGAGTTACAAGGTGTACAGATGTATGCTTGTTTTGAAGAAGCAGTTACTGAGTATTCATCTATTGTAAATCAATATAACATAAAAGAAAATATGTTAAAAGTACAAGGAGCACCAACATCTTCTAATTTTACACACACTGTTGTTACGGATTTAGGTAGAGCAATAACTATATCTGAAGCATATGGTGCTGAAGTTGGGGTTGGTGGTAGTGTTGATTGGAAAACTGGTTATGTAGTAACTTCAGGTAGTCAACAAGTATATGATTTGGATGAATGGGCAATTGTTTCTGAGAGTAGTTCTCCAATAGAGATTAAAAGGGTATTTCACGAAGCTCCACCAGCAGTAACAAGGTATTTTGACCCATATGCAGGAACAGGTGCTGGTACTGATAATGTAATTGATTCTTTTGGGTGGGGTAACTATTCCCCTGGTGTTCAATTTACTATGATGCCTATCTACGCTGATATTTTAAAAGTTCAAGCAATAGAATTTAATGACCAAATACGAAAATCTGCATATACATTTGAGTTGATAAATAATAAATTAAGAGTTTTTCCAATTCCAACAGCAGAATTTAAATTATTTTTTCAATATATTAGAAAAGATGATAGATGGAAGACTTTAACAAATGAAGTTACCGATACATATGAATCTGGTGGTCAAACAGCGGTACAATCAGACTTTTCTAACATTAGATATGATAATATGGTATATTCCTATATAAATCATCCAGGCCAACAATGGATTAGGAAATATACTTTAGCTCTTTGTAAAGAATTGTTGGGTATTATAAGAAGTAAATATGGTAGTATACCAATACCAGGTGCAGAAACTACTATGGATGGAGAAACATTACGTTCAGAAGCTACAGATGAAAAAACTACACTTGTAGAACAATTGAGAGAGATGCTAGATGTTTCAACTGGTGATGAGTTGATGCAAGAAGAAGCGGCTGAAGCAGAAGCGACACAAGAGATTTTGAAAAAAGTGCCTTTGTCAATTTATATAGGATAATATTATGGCCGGAAGATTTAATTCTGCAAATGATTTAAGAACATTTGAAACTTTTAATAAAGAGTTAATAGGTGATTTACGTCTAAGTAAAGATGGTATAATAAATCAACAAATAACTATATTTAAAGTTTCTGTGATGGATACGAGTACTAATTTATATGGTGAGTCTACTGGTGGTAAAGTTTATAAACCAGGTGTTAAATTAGCTTGTATGATTGAGTCTGGTGATATAGATTTTAATATGGATGAATTTGGAGCAGATAGTTTACAAGATGCTACATTTTTTATGTTAAGAGAATCTTTGACAGATTTAGATTTCGTTCCAGAGTTGGGAGATATAGTAGAATGGAATTATGCACATTTTGAAATTAATGGTATAAATGAAAATCAATTGGTTGGCGGTATGTATGACCAAAATTGGTCTGTTAATTGTACTGCACATTTAATTAGGTCTGTCAATTTACAAATTGAAAGAGTGAGAAAAGTATAATGGCTACAAGATATAGACCAATACCAGAAGTACAAAAAACTGAAAGAAGCCCTGGTGTTAACGCTAATAGAGGAAAACAATTATCAAGAAAAAAAGATAATGTTAAAGATTATAGCATTGGTTTAATGGATGTAGATGGTGCAATTATGTATTATTTTAATGAGGTAATAAAACCAACTATTGAAGATAATGGTGAAGTTGCTAAAGTTCCTGTTCTTTATTCTAATGCAGAAAGATGGAAGACTGCTCAAGTTGATGGAGTGATACGAGATAATAGAAAACAAGTTATTTTACCAGTAATAACTTTTAAAAGAACAAGTATTGCTAAAGATGAAAGTATTCCAGTAGATAAATTAGGTGATAGAGACCCACAATTATTTTATCACTTTGAAAGATTATATAATTCTGAAAATAGGTATGATAAGTATAGTGTACAACAAGGTCTTACACCAGCAAGACAATATCATTCAATAGCGATGCCGGATTATATGACTATGACTTATGATGCTATTATTTGGACGAGTTATACTGAACATATGAATGAGATAATAGAAAAAATTAATTTTTCTGAAGGTTCTTATTGGGGAGAACCTGGTAAGTTTAAATTTAGAGTAGCTATAGATTCGTTTGATGATGCTACGGAGTTGGCTGATAGAGAAAGAATTGTAAGAAGTTCGTTTTCTTTTAGTTGTAGAGGATATTTGATGCCAGATAGTATTAATAAAGCAATAAGTACAAGAAAATATTTTACACCAAAAGCAATTACTGTAACAGAAGTTGTTGAGTAGGAGAATATAATGGGAGTTAATAATCAATTAGGCGGAGTAACAGATTTTATTAGATTAGCAGAAACGCAAACAGGAAATCAAGCTACAGATATAGAGTTTACTAATACTTTTGGTGGTGAGACGATATTTATAATGAGAGGAGATGGTACTGCGGTATCTGGTAGCGATACTGTTAATTTGGATTATATTGGTAGTCGGTATTATAGAAAAATTTATAATTTTGCTGGAAATGAATCGTCATCAATAGGTCAAAATAATTCACAAGTTTTTGAATTTTCATCATCTCTTGATAGTGGGTATCGTATAAAAAATGGTACGGTAGATGTAAATGTTAATGGAACAATAATGGTATCTAATACAGACCAATTGGGGCCAAGTACAGTAGATTTTTATCTAAGTAGTTCTTATGAACAAGTTAATGTAAGAAAATTATATACTGGTGGATTGGGTTTAACACTTGAACCAAGTGATATAGTTAATATATCGTTTCAACAGGAGAAGATTTAAATGGGAATTAACTGGATACCAGGTCAGTTAGGTATTAAACAAGTAGAAGGGTATAGGGGCGTTACAAGAGATTTTGTAACACCAATTTCTGAGTCTGCTTTTGGTGGAGATGTTTTAAAATTTCATGATAGTACAACCAGTTCAATAGAAAATGGATTTACTATGAATTTAGTAAAAGGTAGTCCTTACTATTCAACTGATATTGTAAATAGAGATTTTAGTGACTCGGCTATGTATTATATACGAGAGAATTTTGTATTCAATGAGATGACGGCGTCTACTTCGGAATACCAAGAATTTCATCCAAGATTATTGGGTGATAAAAGGAAAGTTAAAAATGGAACTCTCCAAATTAGTGTTAATGGTTGGCCAATGAGGTCAATATCTGGTTCAACAATAGACCAAACTATTAGTACTAATGGTGTAGAATTTTATTTAGATTCTACACAAAAAAAAGTACGTATTAAAAAATTATATGTTGAAGATGAAAATAAAGTCGCAGGTGAAAGAGTTTTATTAGGAATAGATTTAAATAGTGACGATATAGTTTCATTTAAATATCAACAGGAGACAAGTTAGATGCCACTTATAGACCCGATACGACAATTAAAACCAGCTCCATCATCGAGTAGAGTTTTACAATCTTCTGTACTTACAAGTTCGGATACTGGACTACCTACATTACAATGGGGTCAAGTTAGTCTTGAAGTACTTGGAACTGGTAGTTTAGATATGGGTTCAGGTAATACCCTATCTGTTGGTTATATTGATAGCTATAACAATATAATAAGAAATTCATTAAGTGATACTTCTATTCAATTACTTGTAGATGGGTATGCGTCTGGTAGTGTTAAAGTATGGGGAGATTTGGTTGTAGAAGGAAGTCAATCTATACAAAATACTGTTACTTTTGCTGTAGAAGATTCTATTCTTGATTTAAATTTTAGTGGGTCTACCGCATTAGCGGCACAAGATAGTGGTTTAAATGTTGGTCGTAATGGTTTAAATAATGCAAGATTACTATGGGATGAATCAGAAACAAGTTGGATGGTAGATAAAGGAACTGGTACTTTACAGACAATAGGTGGTGCTACAGGTTCAGGTTTTCTTGGTTCTACTAATACTAATATGTCTTCTTCTACTATGTTAGAAGGTGCTAATTTAACTTTTGAAGGTGGTGGTGAAGTACAAGGGTTACCAGGTACACCATCAACTGGAAGTGCGGCTGTATCATATACATTTGTATCTGAATCTTTATTTAGTTATGCTAGAAATACTACATCAAAGAAAGCTGATACAGTTACTGCACCATCAACAGCTTCTTTTAATAGTGTTTATACGGCGTCAGCACCAGATGGATTTAGTTCAACTAATAAAGATGATTTTTTATTCTTTATCAATGGACAATATATGGAACACGAAGCTGTTACAATTAGACAAGAAGATTCAAATTTAAAATTGTATATTGATAGTGCAAGTTTAGGAATGGAATTTGATGCAGATGATGAAATAGTTGGATGGGGTAAGTTTACTATATAATATGATATTTATGTATGAGAGAAATAATTGGAATAAATAATGGCCAAAATTGAAGAAAAACAATTAGATGACGTTCTTATAGCGGGATTAAGTGGAACAAGTGGTTCTTCTGGTTCTTCTGGTTCCAGTGGTTCAAGTGGAACGAGTGGAACAAGTGGAACAAGTGGAAGTTCTGGTTCAAGTGGAAGTAGTGGTTCGTCTGGAACAAGTGGAACAAGTGGTTCGTCTGGTTCCAGTGGAAGCAGTGGTTCGTCTGGCACCGATGGAACTTCGGGTACTGATGGAACTTCGGGTACTGATGGAACAAGTGGAAGTTCTGGTTCAAGTGGAAGTAGCGGAACAAGTGGAAGTTCTGGAACAAGTGGTTCGTCTGGTTCAAGTGGAAGTTCGGGTTCAAGTGGAACAAGTGGTTCAAGTGGTACAGACGGAACAAGTGGTTCGTCTGGTTCCAGTGGAAGTTCGGGTTCCAGTGGCTCAAGTGGAACTGATGGAACAAGTGGTTCTTCAGGTTCCAGTGGCTCAAGTGGAACTGATGGAACAAGTGGTTCTTCAGGTTCCAGTGGCTCAAGTGGTTCGTCTGGAACAAGTGGAACAAGTGGTTCGTCAGGTTCCAGTGGTTCAAGTGGAACTGATGGTACAAGTGGAACTGATGGAACGTCTGGTACAGACGGAACGAGTGGTTCAAGTGGTTCAAGTGGTTCCAGTGGTTCAAGTGGAAGTTCTGGAACTGATGGAACAAGTGGTTCATCTGGTTCAAGTGGAAGTTCTGGAACTGATGGAACAAGTGGTGTATCCGATACCTATGTTACAACATCTTCTACAAGTGTAGCTATACCAACATCACACCCAACCACAGTAACAATTACTGTTGGTACTGGACTTGGATGGAGTACAGGTCAAAAATCTCTTGTAGCTAAAACAGGTGACGCGTCAAAAAGATTTTTAATGGAAGTAACCAGTTATAATACTGGTACAGGAGTTTTAATAGGTGACTCGGAATCAAATAATGGTACTGGTACTATTGATACATGGTCTGTAAATTTAGAAGGTGTTGCAGGAGACGATGGAACATCTGGTTCTTCAGGTTCAAGTGGAACTGATGGTACAAGTGGAACTGATGGTACATCTGGTACAGATGGTACGAGTGGTTCGTCAGGTTCAAGTGGTTCAAGTGGTTCAAGTGGGTCTTCAGGAACTGATGGTACAAGTGGTTCCAGTGGAAGTTCAGGTTCAAGTGGTTCCAGTGGTTCGAGTGGTACAGACGGAACAAGTGGAAGTAGTGGTTCTTCAGGTTCTTCAGGTTCAAGTGGAACTGATGGTACATCTGGTACAGATGGAACAAGTGGTTCAAGTGGTTCAAGTGGAACGAGTGGTTCAAGTGGTTCGAGTGGCTCAAGTGGAAGTTCAGGTTCAAGTGGTACAGACGGAACAAGTGGAACTGATGGAACAAGTGGAACTGATGGAACAAGTGGAAGTAGTGGTTCGTCAGGTTCAAGTGGGTCTTCAGGAACTGATGGTACATCAGGTTCAAGTGGTAGTTCTGGTTCCAGTGGTTCAAGTGGTACTGATGGAACTTCTGGTTCAAGTGGGTCTTCTGGTTCAAGTGGTTCAAGTGGTTTAGACGGAAACTTTGGTGGAGCTTCATTTGAATATGATTTTGAAGCAACATTTACTTCAGATTCAGACCCAGGCACTGGGATGTTACGATTAAGTAGTGCTACACAAAATACTGCTACTGAAATTTATATAGATGATACTGATGTAAATTCTACTGATATACAAAGTTATATGCGTACCATTGACGATAGTACATCAACTTTAAAAGGTCATGTAAAGATTTCAAAAAAATTCTCTACTGGTGAATTTTTATTATTTACTATAACAGATTTAACAGAAAATTCTGGTTATTTTACTATAGCCGTTACTAATGTAGATTATTCAACGGCATCACCATTTGGTGATAATGATGATATAATAGCTACCTTTGCTAGAACTGGTGATAAAGGTGATACAGGCGAGGCAGGAACAAGTGGAACTGATGGAACGTCAGGTTCAAGTGGTTCATCTGGTTCAAGTGGTTCAAGTGGAACTGATGGAACAAGTGGTTCGAGTGGTTCGAGTGGTTCAAGTGGTTCAAGTGGAACTGATGGTACATCTGGTACAGATGGAACAAGTGGTTCGAGTGGTTCAAGTGGAACAAGTGGAACAAGTGGTTCGTCTGGAACAAGTGGTTCTTCTGGTTCTTCTGGTTCTTCAGGTTCCAGTGGTTCAAGTGGAACTGATGGTACATCTGGTACAGATGGTACAAGTGGAACTGATGGAACTTCAGGTACAGATGGAACAAGTGGTTCAAGTGGAAGTTCGGGTTCAAGTGGGTCAAGTGGAACAAGTGGCTCGAGCGGTTCAAGTGGGAGCTCAGGTTCCAGTGGTTCAAGTGGAACTGATGGAACAAGTGGTTCGTCAGGTTCATCTGGCTCGAGTGGTTCAAGTGGTTCAAGTGGATTAACTGGTGATGCATATGAAACTACATCTTCTACAAGTGTAGCAATACCAACATCACATCCAACTACTGTTACAATAACAATTGGAACTGGTTTACAATGGACAATTGGTCAGACTGCTCTTGTAGCGTATACAAATTTAAAGAAATTTCAAGGTTCAGTAAGTGCATATAATGGTGTAACGGGAGTTGTAGAATTAGCTTCTACATCAAATACTGGTACGGGTACTTATGATGATTGGGAAGTAAATCTTGGTGGTGTTGAAGGGCCAGCAGGAACAAGTGGTTCTTCAGGTTCAAGTGGTTCAAGTGGAACTGATGGAACTTCGGGTACAGACGGAACAAGTGGTTCGTCAGGTTCAAGTGGAAGTTCGGGTTCAAGTGGAAGTTCGGGTTCAAGTGGAACAAGTGGTTCAAGTGGTACAGACGGAACAAGTGGGTCTTCAGGTTCAAGTGGAACGAGTGGAACTGATGGAACAAGTGGTTCAAGTGGAAGTAGTGGTTCTTCAGGTACAAGTGGAACGAGTGGAACAAGTGGTTCCAGTGGTTCAAGTGGAAGTTCTGGAACTGATGGAACAAGTGGTTCGTCAGGCTCAAGTGGCTCAAGTGGTTCAAGTGGTACAGACGGAACAAGTGGTTCTTCTGGTTCAAGTGGTTCAAGTGGAAGTAGTGGAACAAGTGGAAGTAGTGGTTCGTCAGGTTCATCTGGCTCAAGTGGAAGTTCTGGAACCGATGGAACAAGTGGTTCTTCAGGTTCAAGTGGAACAAGTGGAAGTTCTGGAACCGATGGAACAAGTGGTTCTTCAGGTTCAAGTGGAACTGATGGAACTGATGGAACTTCAGGTACTGATGGAACAAGTGGGTCTTCTGGTTCAAGTGGTTCAAGTGGAAGTTCTGGAACAAGTGGTTCAAGTGGCTCGTCAGGTTCTTCAGGTTCAAGTGGAACTGATGGAACTTCGGGTACAGATGGAACAAGTGGTTCAAGTGGTTCAAGTGGTACAGATGGAACAAGTGGGTCTTCAGGGTCAAGTGGTTCATCTGGGTCAAGTGGGTCAAGTGGTTCATCTGGGTCAAGTGGGTCAAGTGGTGTAGATGGAAACTTTGGTGGTGTAACATTTGCATATACTTTTGAGACAAATACTACAAACGCAAACCCAGGTTCTGGTGATATAAGATTAGATAATGCTACACAAAATGCTGCAACAGGTATTTATATCTGTGATACTGATGAAGATGGTACAGATATATCATCTTATTTACAAACTATTGATGATTCTACGAGTGCTATTAAAGGTCATGTAAAGATTTCAAATAAATTAGATTCAAGTCAATTTATATTATTTACAATTGCAAGTTTAACAGATAATGTTGGATATTTTGATGTAACTGTAAGTCCAGTAGATTCATCTGGTGCTACACCTTTTGAAGCTAGTGAAGATATAATTGTAACCTTTGCTAGAACTGGTGATGCAGGAACAAGTGGTTCTTCAGGTTCAAGTGGGTCAAGTGGTTCAAGTGGAACTGATGGAACAAGTGGAAGTAGTGGTTCCAGTGGTACGTCTGGTTCAAGTGGAACTGATGGAACAAGTGGAAGTAGTGGTTCTTCAGGTTCAAGTGGGTCAAGTGGTACAGATGGTACATCTGGAACTGATGGAACAAGTGGTTCCAGTGGCTCAAGTGGTTCAAGTGGCTCAAGTGGAAGTAGTGGAACTGATGGAACAAGTGGAAGTAGTGGTTCAAGTGGAAGTAGTGGTTCTTCTGGTTCAAGTGGAACTGATGGAACGAGTGGAAGTAGTGGTTCTTCGGGAACTGATGGAACATCTGGTTCTTCAGGTTCAAGTGGAACTGATGGAACGAGTGGAAGTAGTGGTTCTTCAGGTTCGAGTGGAAGTTCTGGTTCAAGTGGTTCAAGTGGCACGTCAGGTTCTTCAGGTACAGATGGAACAAGTGGTTCAAGTGGAAGTAGTGGTTCTTCAGGTTCGAGTGGTAGTGCTGGTACAAGTGGTGTGTCTGATAAATATGCTTCAACATCTTCTACTTCTAAGGCAATACCAACATCACATCCAACTGCAGTAACAATTACAATAGGTACTGGATTATCGTGGTCTGTTGGTCAATCAGCACTTGTTGCGTCTGATAATGATAATAAATTTGTAGGTGAGGTAACTTCTTATACGACTGGTACTGGTGTACTTGTATTAGATTCTACATCAAATACTGGTACAGGTACATATGATGATTGGGAAGTTAATTTAGAAGGTGCTCCAGGCCCCGCTGGTACAAGTGGTAGTTCTGGTTCATCTGGTTCTTCAGGTTCAAGTGGAACGGATGGTACAAGTGGAAGTTCGGGTTCAAGTGGAACAAGTGGAAGTTCTGGAACAAGTGGAAGTTCTGGAACAAGTGGTTCAAGTGGTTCCAGTGGTTCAAGTGGAACTGATGGAACTTCAGGTACAGATGGAACAAGTGGTTCAAGTGGTTCCAGTGGCTCAAGTGGGTCAAGTGGAAGTTCAGGTTCCAGTGGAACGGATGGAACAAGTGGAACAAGTGGTTCGTCTGGTTCAAGTGGAAGTAGTGGTTCTTCAGGTTCAAGTGGAACAAGTGGAAGTAGTGGAACAAGTGGTTCAAGTGGAACTGATGGAACAAGTGGAAGTAGTGGTTCTTCAGGTTCCAGTGGCTCGTCAGGTTCAAGTGGCACAAGTGGTACAGATGGAACGTCAGGTTCAAGTGGAAGTAGTGGTTCTTCAGGTTCAAGTGGAACATCTGGCACAAGTGGTTCGAGTGGTTCTTCAGGTTCAAGTGGTTCAAGTGGAACGGATGGTACAAGTGGAACTGATGGCACAAGTGGTTCGTCAGGTTCATCTGGAACAAGTGGTTCAAGTGGAAGTTCAGGTTCCAGTGGTTCAAGTGGAACAAGTGGTTCAAGTGGAACGGATGGTACAAGTGGAAGTTCTGGTTCAAGTGGTACAAGTGGAAGCTCAGGCACGAGTGGGTCAAGTGGAACTGATGGAACGTCAGGTTCAAGTGGTTCATCTGGTTCAAGTGGTTCAAGTGGAACGAGTGGTTCAAGTGGTTCAAGTGGAAGTAGTGGTTCTTCAGGTTCAAGTGGAACAAGTGGTTCAAGTGGAACAAGTGGTTCATCTGGGTCAAGTGGTTCCAGTGGTTCATCTGGGTCAAGTGGCTCAAGTGGTTCAAGTGGTGTAGATGGTAATTTTGGTGGAGCTTCATTTGAGTATGATTTTGCTACAGCTACTTCAATGGTTGACCCAGGAAGTGGTGCTCTAAGACTTAATGCGGCAGACCAAAATACAGCTACTAACATAGCTATTGATGAATTAGATGTTAATGGTACAGATATTTCAAGTTATCTTGTTACCATAGATGATTCCACATCTACTATTAAAGGACACGTAAAGATTTCAAATAAAACTGATAGTAGTCAGTTTATATTAGCAACAATCTCAAGTCAAACTGATAATACAGGATGGCACACAATTGTTATATCTGTAGTTGATTCATCAGCTACATCACCATTCAGTAATGCAGAAGATATTATAGTTACATTCGCTAGAACTGGTGATAAAGGTGACGCTGGAACGTCAGGTACTGATGGAACAAGTGGAAGTAGTGGAAGTAGTGGAAGTTCTGGTTCTTCAGGTTCAAGTGGTTCCAGTGGTTCAAGTGGAACTGATGGAACAGATGGAACAAGTGGTTCAAGTGGAACTTCTGGTTCTTCAGGTTCCAGTGGTTCGTCAGGTTCAAGTGGTTCAAGTGGAAGTTCTGGAACAAGTGGTTCAAGCGGAACAAGTGGTTCAAGTGGTTCAAGTGGAAGCTCAGGTTCCAGTGGCTCAAGTGGAACAAGTGGTTCAAGTGGTTCAAGTGGAAGTTCGGGTTCAAGTGGTTCAAGTGGAACTGATGGAACAAGTGGAAGTTCGGGTTCAAGTGGAACTGATGGAACAAGTGGTTCTTCAGGTTCCAGTGGTTCAAGTGGTTCAAGTGGTTCAAGTGGAACTTCTGGTTCTTCAGGTTCCAGTGGTTCGTCAGGTTCAAGTGGTTCAAGTGGAACTGATGGTACAAGTGGTTCTTCAGGTTCCAGTGGTTCTTCAGGTTCAAGTGGTTCAAGTGGAACTGATGGAACAAGTGGTTCGTCAGGTTCAAGTGGTTCAAGTGGTTCGAGCGGAACTGATGGAACGTCAGGTTCAAGTGGAACTGATGGAACAAGTGGTTCAAGCGGAACTGATGGAACAAGTGGTTCAAGCGGAACTGATGGAACAAGCGGTTCAAGCGGAACTGATGGAACAAGTGGCTCAAGTGGTTCAAGTGGTTCAAGTGGTTCGTCAGGTTCAAGTGGTTCAAGTGGTGTAACCGTAAGTGGAACAAGTGGTTCTTCAGGTTCAAGTGGTTCAAGTGGTTCTTCAGGTTCAAGTGGTGTAACCGTAAGTGGAACAAGTGGTTCTTCAGGTTCAAGTGGTTCAAGTGGTTCGTCTGGTTCAAGTGGTGTAACCGTAAGTGGAACAAGTGGTTCTTCAGGTTCAAGTGGTTCGTCTGGTTCAAGTGGTGTAACCGTATCTGGAACAAGTGGTTCAAGTGGAACTGATGGAACAAGCGGGTCAAGTGGTTCAAGTGGAACTGATGGAACTGATGGTGCACCTGGTGGAACAGTAGATAGGTGTCATTTAAAGAAAAGTTCAGCAACTGAAGACATTAACGTTGTTCAGGCCAGTGCTGTAGCGATTGATTTTGATGCTGAAGAATATAAATCAGCAATATATACTCATTCTACGGTAACCAATCCTGAACGAGTTACGGTTACTGCAGATGGCCTATACTACGTATTCGCTAATGTAACTTCTAAAAATACAGGCAACTCCAGGGTAAGTACAGTAGCCAGTATTTACAAAAACGGCACCGAAATCACTCAAACGCGAGTGTATAGTTATAGCCGTGGTGCATCCTATGGTGACGACAAATCCAAAACTATTATAACTACTCTCAGTTTAGTGGACACAGATTACATAGAAGTAAGAGCCTATGCTGATGACTATGAACAAGCAGATTCTATTGATACAATAGTTGCAGAATGTGAATTTATAATAACCAGAATATCTACTGCGGCAGGTGTGGGAGGTTCTTCAGGTACAGATGGAACAGATGGAACAAGTGGTTCAAGTGGAAGTAGTGGTTCAAGTGGTACAGATGGTACATCTGGAACTGATGGAACATCTGGAACTGATGGTACATCTGGTACAGATGGTACAAGTGGAACTGATGGAACTTCAGGTACAGATGGAACATCTGGAACTGATGGTACATCTGGTACAGATGGTACAAGTGGAACTGATGGAACTTCAGGTACAGATGGAACAAGTGGTTCTTCAGGTTCAAGTGGTGTAACCGTAAGTGGAACAAGTGGTTCTTCAGGTTCAAGTGGTTCAAGTGGTTCAAGTGGTTCGTCTGGTTCAAGTGGTGTAACCGTATCTGGAACAAGTGGTTCGTCTGGTTCAAGTGGTGTAACCGTATCTGGAACAAGTGGTTC
>NZAS01000136.1 GCA_002686195.1 Candidatus Pacearchaeota archaeon
AAAAATTCTAAGAGCTTGTTCAACATTATCGTTACGTACTTCAACTCTCATCTTCAAAATCCTCTGCGGTTTTCATTCTAAGGCCTCCTTCATAACTCTTGTCCTACAACTCTTGCAAATGTCAATACTTGAAGTCGGGCTGATACAGCTTTCATATAACCCTCTAACTCTTCTACATCAGTAGATGATGTAATATTTGCCATTATTCCAGAATAACGAGTACCTTCTACACCATTAACAGAAGAAAGATCAGCAGCAATAAACCTTTTTCCAGTTCTTTCCGTATTAAAATTGTGCAAAGGCGTTTCATACTTTTTCTTTAACTCATTGCCGGCAAGTTCAGATATGCCAACGAACAATAACATAATATCACAACTTTCTATATCTGGATTAAGATTACGATATTTTGCAACACCATGCGGGCCATTATTCATTGAACTGCCACGCATAGCAATGCCTCTTTCTAAGACATTTGTGGATGTTCCAATATATAGAGACTTCTCTATATAATTTTCAGAAAATAATCCCTCAAACAACTTTTTGGCAGTGGTGTTATTAGGAATATCACTTTTAAGAAAAGCAATATATACTCCAGATTTTATGCCTCCACAATGGGTTTCAATAAAATTGTCACCAACATCAGTTTTATCAGAAGGATAATCACTCAATTTTTTCAAAACTAATCTTGGTTTTACTGCATTGATTTCCTCAAAAAGTTTTGTCTCTTTCACCTTATTCATCTTCTAAGGCCTCCTTGACCTTTTCTACAAGATTATCATAGGTAGCATAAGAGCCACCCATCCATTCACCATCTTCAAACTCACGAATTTCTATTTTTCCTGCTGGTTTGGTTTGACCATCAATAGACAATTCACCATCTTCCATAAGCGATACTTCAATGTGTTTCATTATAACGATACTCCTGACAAAAGTTTTACAGATTTCACAATGTCCTCATATGATACTTTGTATTTTTTTACAAGCTTTTCTACTGTATTTTTCCTAATTGTGGTATGTTCAAATGGATTCTCTTTATCATAATCCATTACAATTGCCTTGCATAATTTCCAATTACCATCAATCAATTGTTCATTTTCATTGTATATTTTCAACATTCACTCACCTTTGGCCAAAGGCCTGTTCCAATTTCCTCATATTTAGTTGTAGCAGTTGTTTTCTGATATTCCCCCAACAAGATATTAATATAATCAATTGCATCAGTAAAATTATAAAAAAGAGCTCCAGCGGTAGCGAGTAAAGGATGGTTATGTACCTCATCATCATCAGAAACAATTATTACTGGTTTTTGCAAACTGTATCCCCATGCAATCTCAAACACCGTCCCATAAGACGGTCTGCGATCATTAATTTCTTTAGGAAGATATGCAAGAATCAAATCACAGGACTTGGTGTCCATATAATTTTTCATCAAAATTCTTTTTTTTGTTTCTGATGAGTCAGAATCAGATTCTGCACGATAAGGATTTATAGTAATAATATTTTCGAGAAATGCATTTGAGCATTCTAGTCTCCATTGAGAAATTTCTTTATCACTACACTTTTCAATGGGTCCAGCAAGATAAACGAGCTTTTTCATTTATAATTTTCACTTTCATAATCATATAGGAAAAAATTAAGCTTTTTTGGAGACATGTTTACGGGCATTGGTTAATGCTTTAGCCACAACTTCAGAAACAGGAATAAGTTCTTTATCACCATCTTTATCAATATCGGTGTAGATATATCCTTCTGACTCTAATTTTTCTAACAATGATCCAACCACAGGTTCTACACATTCTCTGGCTGCCAAAAATTTACCTAAGTAAAAACAACCAATCATGCAACCTAAAGCAATTACGGCATGAAGTATCGGGTCCATAGCTAATATTTATGTCCTTATCAATTTATCTTATACACTAGTATAAAGGAAATTAGAAGAAATGTCAAGAACTTTTTTAAAAATATTTTTAATTTTATCCAGAAATCTATGTTATTTTATAGCTTGAGAAGGAACGCAAAGCGATTTCCCTGATAAAACATTTAATGTATTACAATCTTTTCCTGTAATATATGTTAGTGCATGGTCTGTTGTTGTTTTATCTGTTTCAACATACGAAACAACATCAACACCAAGCTTAATCCAACTTACACCTTCTATTATTGGAGGAAGGACAATTATACTAGCACATCCCATACAAAACAAACTGGCCAAAAATATGACAATTAGTTTATACATGTCTAAAAAATATTCTTAATTTTATTACCCAATTTGGTTGTAAATGGTTTATTTTCTTCATCCTCTAGGGTTTCGTTGTACTTTTCAATTTCAACATTCACTTTCTCATTCTCTTGTACAGCTTTATCAATTGCAGTTTGTTGTTTATCATAGTATGACCTATATGCTCCAATAATAGCATCTTGTTGTCTTACCAGTTGTTGTATCTTTGCCATATTCACAGAAAGGATTTCATATCCCTTATCAGTAACACCAAAGATAACTCGTTTGTATCCCTTTTTTTCTAATTCAGCTAAAACTGAATCAATATTTTCTTCATTGACAATATACCATTCAACTGTATCAAGTTTTAATACATCAATCTTTGGTAAAACCAGAGGCACCCGTTCAACAGCAACAGATGAAACCTCTAGGCGTTTTACAGAAGAACAACTAGTTAGGAAGGATATAGTTAGGATTGGCAATACTAGGGCAACTAGTATTTGCTTTACTTTTCTTTTCAACATTCACTTCTTTCTCCGTTAATGGGGAACCTGATATAATTTCAAAACACCTAAACATATCTAATGTTCCATTATTAATAATTTTTTGAACAGGTCCGGGTTTAGCAAGAGCAATACGACCAATATCTCTTTCGCCAAGCAATTTTGAGGTCTTGTTAAATTTATATTCTGTTTCCGTCACCTGTTTTCTAGCAGCTGCTAAACTTCTATTTGTCTCTTCTATTATCTTACCAGTAAGTTTTATATCACTACGTAATTGACCGATTGCTTGTTCTTGCGTTGCAACTGCTATTTCTAATTTAGCATTATTTTCATTAAGTACAGCTATTTTAGCTTGACTGTCACGATAATACCAATAAAATCCTGCGGTTATTACGCCCATAATAACAATCATTATTAATGTAATTTTCAATCCCATTTTTTAATCTCCTTATAATTGAGATACATACCAATCTAGATATAAATCTTCATTTATGATAACGTAATTACTAGACGTACCGTAAGTCTTTATATGCGTATACACACGTTTCGGTGCATATTTTTCTATCATTGTTTTCCAGAATCCAATTGGCTCAACAGTACAATGTGCATTTTCTCCACTTGGAAGATTTGCAATTGCTGGGTTGGTACATATTGAAAGGAATACAAATTTCTTTGCTCGGGAAAATATGTTATCAAAAGTTTCTGGCAAATGTTCCTTTGGTATATGTTCCATCACATCTGTAGAATATACACCATCAAAAGGCCCATCAGGCAATTCTTCATATTCAGAAATAGCAGGGTCATACAATGTAGGCATTATACCGAGTTCTTTATGATGTTCCCATTTTGTATATTGCAACCCTTTCCCACAACCATAATCTAATAGAGTTTCAGCTTTGGTATCCTTTACTAAATCAACAATATGATGTAGTTGCGGTTTCAAATTATTGCCGGGATAGTTTGTATTCAACTCAGCATGATATTGTTTATATTGATCAATCCACCAATTCATTATCAACCACCACTAGAGGTTTCTGATTGTTTACAGGTTTCATCATAATGCCCGTATTTTTTTGCGTTCATTATAGACATAGTTTTACCACATTTGAGGCAGGTATGTTTTGGTTTAGGTCTGCCTAATTGACCTTTTGCCATATTATTTTTTTGTTCTAATGTTCTTTTTTGACCTGTATTTTTTAATACTCTTTTATTAATGTGTTCGTCGCTTTGTTTAACACCGGTTCTCGACTCAGACCATTGTTGTTTTGTTTCTTCTGTATGTTTGCGACCATACATAGGATTATTTGTTCCATCAAAGTTTCTATCTTTGAATACTCCAGCTGCCCACATTTTTTTTACACTCTCACCCAACTTCTTTTTACTCTCCTCAGCCCACATATGGCCAGGTATAAATTTAATTGCTCCTATCATACCATTATACCACTTTCTCTCGCCACTCTCATCCCTATCAACTAATACATCATAATCATATTGTAATTTGACTTCCATATATGTTAGCCAGGCTTTTGTTTGTGTCTCAAATAGTATCTCAAAATAAAAATTATCTATACCATATTTTTCAATATCTTCATTTACTGATTTTGATGATGAGGTATAACTTTGCCAGTTACTCTCTTTATGTTTCTTTTTCTTCTTGTAAGTATAATATTGTTTTTTCCCAATATATCCCTTACCATTAATAGTGTTTTTTATTAAATAACAAAATCCAAAAGAGTTGTGTGGGTCTAATTTATAATTATGATGCCATATTCCTGTTTTCATGATACTTATATTTATAAGTATAAGAATTTAGAGAATGTTTACACTACTCGTTTTCATCTGTCCACATTACTTCGTCCTCAAAATCATCTGATAAGTCTGACCCACAAAACAAACAATAAGTTACTCTATAATATATATCATCCATATGATGTTTCACAGAAAATTCTGCATCGCAAGATTCACAAACAAACAATTTCATATTTTATTGAATTTCGCAAAAACCAGTTGAACACGCTAATTCTTGAGCTCCAACTGTCATGTCCGTTTTTTCATAATTTGTTAATTTTGTCCAATCAAAATTATTAGGCATTTTTTCAAGAAGTAATTCATATTCCTTTTCATCACAATCTTGGTATGGAGATTGTTTATAATTATGGTCACTATACGGTAAAAATGAAACACCAGACATAATGTCAAAATGTTTATAAACCCATGCACCAACATCAAGCCATTCATATTCCTTTACTGAAATTGTAACAGATGGTTTATGTTCACACCAATGTTCCTGATATACTAACCATAGTTCAAGTTGTTCAATAGCAGAAGTATCTGTCCGAAACAAAGAAGTTTTATCTATTTTCATGGGAAAGGAAAATATAGTTGTATGACTTGGATTTATTACATCATCCTCAGCAGGAAATCCAACATCAACCATCATTTTTGTTAGAGGGTCTTTCTTGTCTCCACGAATAGTTCTGATATAAAAAGGATTATGCCGAGCATGAATACCAGAAGAAGCATTAACCAATTGTGAAACTGTACCAGACGGTTTCACACATGTAGTAGCTGTACTTTGATTGATACCTATCTTCTTTGCAAATTCAGCATTAGTCTTGATTACTTCATCACGTAAATTTTGTAATAGCTCCGGTAACGAATATTTGGGAGACTGACCATTAGTAAATTTATTATCTGCAATACCTGTTAATGATACACCTAAAAGTCTTTCCTCTTCACAATTTTTTTTCCAAACAGATGAAACATATTTGAAATTTGTCAGTGTTGATTGTATTGTACCAAGAATTGCGGCAATCCGTACTTTCTTCAAAAGAGTGTCCTTAGTATCATTCGGTCTTATTACAACTTCTGACAAATTACAAAATTCACGATTTCTTAAAATAATTTCAGAACAGGGGTTTGTTCCAAAATCATGTTCAGCATCCCTTCTACCTATTTTTTTTACCTTTTCTTGTGCTGAAATTCTGTTGAAAATTCCTCTCTCACCAGATTTAGAATCATAAAGAGCTTTCCACTCATCCATAAAAATACCGATGTCTGGTTTTTCTGTATAACAAGCAGAGTTGTTTGCAAGAGCACGCTGACTATCATTATTCTGCCATTGCCCTGCTTTAGCATGACGCATACGGTCATCAGATAAATTTGATAAACTAATCAATGCAGAACGACGAACTCCACCAACAACAACAACTTCAGCGACTTTGCATACTACATCGTGACATTCTATAGAGGTTAATTTGCGGCCAGCGGCACTTTGAAATGCAAGTGCAGTAAAATGAAATAAAGATTCTAACGGTTCTGGTCCAGATGCTCTTCCACCGAAGGTTTTAAGAGGCGTTCCCGCTGGACGAACTCTTGATAAATCCCAACAAGGAATCTGTCCAACATATAACATGCCAACCAATTCTTTGAACGCCTTAGCCCAACCAAGTTTACTGTCTGTAACAACAATAGTTGTATCTGTCTTATGAAATTCTTCTGCAATAGTTGGTAATTGAGATATATATTGACGTTCTACACTAAATCCTACACCAACACCATTCATTAATACATATAAAATTTCATCAAATGCTTGAGGACGGTCAATTGCGATATAAGAACAATTGTACCCTGCTATATTTTCCCGGCTGAGAGCCTCTCCCGCCGTCATAAGACAACGCATAGAAGGCATAACTTGCAAAGACAATATTGCGTCTTCTAATTCTTCTCTTAGTTCTTTTGTTAACTTAAATTTATGCTGGGTTTTAAGATGTTTAGTGAAAAAATTAAAATATCTTGCAACTGTTTCATCCCATGTTTCGCGTCTTTCTTTTTCTGGCAACCATCTTGAATATCTTGATAAATGAATAAATTCTTGGTATGACGTTGAAAGATAATTATTAGGCATTTATTTTTCTCCATTCTGCAAACCTTAATTGTGCAACTGCACCGCAAAAGGTATTATCTGTTATAATTTCTTGAATTTGTTGTTTAGTATATCCTGCTATAATCATGTCATTTATATCTTTCCAATTCATATGGTCTGGCCAGATTACAATTTTTCTGCCCGCACTTAATGTCCTTTCCATCTGTTTGCAAATTTCTCTGTTTCGCGGTTCATTATCAAGCACTACTGTTAATTCACCATTCTGTATAAATTTGCCTTGTATCATTAAAGGTTTATCAAAATTTGCCCCAGCAATTGCAATACAATTATCAATAAACAAACTATCCAATGGACCTTCAACAATATAGATATGTTTGTCTTTTGTAACTTTATCTAACCCAAAAATTTTATCCTTATCTTTTAACTTGATAGTAATATACTTGGGTTGTTCTTTTCCGAAAGCCCTTCCTTGATATGCAAATAGTTCTCCTTTTTCATCTCTAAACGGTATTAACAACCTTGGATGATCTCCATCCAAGGAAGGAAATTTATTTGGTATTAATGTATTCGTGAATTTATAAAACGATTTACATAGGTATAAATCAGAAAACGACTTAGGTGGTATATGTCTCTTTTCAATAATCTTCCGTGCCGGATGGTCTGTAGATAATTCTGAAATAGATTTAAGATTTTTAAGAACACCCTTTTTACGAAAGACAGGAACATCAAACTTAAACTCCGGCTCTGGGTTGTTAGATTTAACCCCACTTCTATATCTCTCCATTATATAGTCTTTATGGATTTTAGAGTCTACATGCTTAAGAAGATTGCCAAGAGTTGTGCCCAAACCGCAATTATGACACTTATAGAACAAGTCATTTTTTTTACGATAAACAAACCCCCTAGCCTTGGAACGAGACTTCTGTGAATCGCCGCAATATGGACAGCGAAAGTTCCATAAAAAATCCCCCTTCTTTTTGAATCTTAGAAGTTGGGGGCTAAGAATGTTAAGATATTTTGAGTCAATGTAAGACATAATAAAGTAAAGTATACACTACTACAACTGAAATGTCAAGAACTAAAATTAATAAATTTGTGCAATAAAAATCCTATAACTATTGAACCACCAATAAGAAGGTGTCGCCATTTCTCTAGCACCCCTACTCTATTGTTGATATCTTGTCTAACTTCTAGAAGATCAGAAGTACACTTCTCATGTTGTTCTGAAACCAGCGTCATGATTTCTCTTGTATTGCTAGTAATTCTAGAATGAAGGTCATCTATCTTTACAGTCAGTTCATTACGCCTGACTTCTATTTGTTGTTCTGCTTCAAAAATTGCTTCTTCTTGTCTAGTAAGTTTTTCTTCATGAACAGCAAGCATACGATGAATTGAATTGGAAACATCAGTTAGCTTATCGATTGCAATATCCAAACGGTCATAAATTTGCTTTTGACTACGCAATTCGTTTTTTAAAAGCTTAACCTCTGTTTCCAATTCTGCCACAATTTTAGTCTTTCTTAAACACAGACCAAATGCCCCAAACAAGGGCACCATATAAAATAACCTGTGTCAGCGCCACGCCACCAAAAAGTACGGCAGCAGCTGCAATTGCAACAATCAGCCCTTGGTGAGTGGAGGCCTCATTAATCCTATCTGAAATAAAATTACTCATCTAGTTCTCCTTTCTAGTTTCTTCATTTTAGGCTTCAAATCATTTAATTTTCATAGTGATATTATTCCCCGTCCCACATACGACAGCATGGACAAGGGTCTTTCTCTGTACACTCACAAAGATCGCAATCACATAGAGGGTTTTTACATTCTTCATTAATACAATCGGGTCCAGACACTTTAATTCTCCTTTTTATTTAGTTTATACATCTTATTTAGGGTTATTTTACCCTAATGCCACTGCCATAGCGGTTGCTGCGGCATCTGGGTCACCAATATAGGTTTTAACTCTAGCCATTGTAGTTTTTCTATTTGTGCCCCCAGCACCGTCATCAACAACCAACAAATCTGAATCTGTTAGTGCCGCCCCAATATCAGTGCCTCCATCAATATCTAAGTCATCAATATCAATTGAACCATCTGGAAATACGGGGGCCTGTGAAAATGTTACTACACCACCAGAACTAATTGCAATAGCATCAGTATCACTCACACTACCAATATTGCCTGCATCAGCAATTATGATACTTGTTAATGTTCCAACCGATGTAATATTAGATTGAGCCGCGCCCGTAACAGTAGCAGCTGTACCGCTTGCGTTACCAGTTACATTACCAACTACATTGCCTGTATAACCACTCGAATCAATTGTGCCTAACGAAACTCCTCCATCTGCAAATGTAATAGTTCCACCATCTGCATCAAGAGTAATTCCTCCACCAGAATCAAGTGTTACAGTAGTACCAGCAAGTTCTGCTGTTCCATCGGCAGTAATTTGTATATTGGCCGCGGCAGCGGCATCATCGGTAGTTGTAATATCTAGTGTGCCATGAGTACCAACTGTAAACACAGCAGTATCACTAGTTGATCCCGTCATGGTAACGACTTTGCCATTTATAGCAACATCATCAACTGTTAGGGCGGTTAACGTACCTAAACTTGTAATATTTGTTTGAGCCGCACCAGTTACGGTTGCGGCTGTACCACTTGCGTTACCAGTTAATGCACCGACAAAAGTAGTTGCAGTTAATTCGGCTGTACCAGCATTATATGTTAAACCAGCATCTGATTTGGGTCCAAGATCACCAGTTGCTGATTCCCACAAACCAACGTATGATGTTGTATCTGTAGTATCTGCTACTGTAATTGTGGCAGGAACAATATTTGCTGTGCCATCAAATGAGGTTCCACCAATAGTTCTTGCACTTTCAAGAGCAGTAGCTGTAGCAGCATTACCAGTAGTGTTTTGATTAAGTGTACCAATTACAAAGTCTAGAGTATTGTCACCATCTTCATAGGTTACAGTAATTCCTGTTTCAGTATTGGAACCTACCATAGCACCAACAGTGTCAGCAATTGTTTCAGCTAATGTTGTGCCACCAATTGTTAATGCATCTGTCTCTAATGTACCATCAACATCTACATTACCAGAGATATCTAACGATGTTGCTACAATTTCTTGTGTAAACGTAACCTTACCATCAGATGCAATTGCGATGGCATCTGTGTCAGAAGCAGAACCTATATTGGCCGCATCAGCAATTACGATACTTGTTAGTGTCCCAACTGAAGTAATAGAAGATTGAGATGCTCCAGTTACAGTAGCAGCAGTGCCACTTACATCACCAGTTACATCGCCGGTTATATCACCAACAAATGCAGTAGATGTAATACTTGTTGCACCCGTAACCACACCCGCATCAATTACTATTGTACCATCAAGAATAATTTGTTGGCCAGTCAATGGTGTAATTGTTAAATCTGTACCAGCAGTACTTGTTATCGCATTACCGTTTATATTGATGTTATCCACTTGTAATGCTGTTAACGTACCAACAGAAGTAATAGCAGTTTGTGCAGCATCAGTTACAGATGCAGCTGTGCCGGTGGTGTTTTGATTAAGTGTACCAATTACAAAGTCTAATGTGTTATCATTATCGTCATAAGTTACAGCAATACCTGTTTCTGTATTACTAGTAACCATAGCACCAACAGTGTCAGCAATCGTTTCTGCTAATGTTGTACCATCAATTGTTAATGCGTCTGTTTCAAGTGTACCATCAATATCAACATTACCAGAAATGTCTAGTGATGTAGCAACAATTTCTTGTGTAAACGTAACTTTGCCGTCGGCCGCAATTGCAATAGCATCTGTATCACTTGCTGACCCAATATTGCCATCATCGGCAACAACAACACTTGTCAATGTGCCAACTGAAGTAATAGAAGATTGGGCAGCACCTGTTACGGTGGCAGCAGTACCACTTGTATTACCAGTTACATCACCTGTTAATGTACCGACAAATCCAGTAGCAGTTACTTTACCAGTACTAGGATTATAGGTAAGTGTTCCATCAGATTCTAATCCAAGATTACCCCCATCAACATCACCACCAGCACCAAAAATAATAGCATTATCTTCATTTGTAGATTCATTGTCAGTTATAGTTACTGTTGTTGCGATTGCAGCAGTACCAGAAGTATCCTGATTACCAGCAGCATTAACACCCGGCAGATTAATATTACCAGTACCATCAAATGATACTCCACCAATTGTTCTTGCACTAGCAAGAGCAGTTGCCGTTGCGGCAAGTGCTACAGCTATATTTGCTGTACCATCAAATGAGGTTCCACCAATGGTTCTGGCGGTTTCTAGGGCAGTAGCAGTAGCTGCATTACCAGTAGTATCCTGATTAAGAGTGCCGATTACAAAGTCTAATGTGTTATCATTATCGTCATAAGTTACAG
>NZAS01000137.1 GCA_002686195.1 Candidatus Pacearchaeota archaeon
ATAAAAGTGGTAGGGACGGTGGGACTCGAACCCACAAGGTCTTTGACCGACAGATTTTAAGTCTGTTGCGTATACCAATTCCGCCACATCCCCATTATAGTCACTCGTTAGATTGCGTCTACAGTTTTTCTGTATGCTTCTTCTAACTTCTTTTTTACAACCTTATGAAGCCCAGGATTTACTCTTAAAGCATTTGGCAACAAAGTATGACGAATAAAGTTACGCATATATTCTGTATTAAGATTGCTTGGGTCAATGACAAATGGAATGTTTTTGTTGTGACACCAGACAATAAGATCATCCTTTCTTGTGGTGAGAAGTGGACGAATAAAGTTATCTCTCTTATACGGTATAAGCATTGAGTTGCCATGTAGTGATGTAAAAATCCAAGTTTCTACTGCATCATCAAGGTGGTGGCATGTAACAATCGGGGTATTAGAATAATAAAAGTTTGTAAGAAAATCGTAACCAACTTGATAGGTTTTGACCTCCCTATCTTTAGGCCAAAGATAATCATTAAAGAATGAGTATCTTTCGTTTCGCCAGAATTCTTCTCTGGACTCTTCCTTGCGTTTTTCTCTAGACAGATTGCCAACAACAAGTGGGACGCTATTTGTCTTGCAATACTCTACAACAAAAGCCTCCGCTTCTGCTGCGTGTTCTGTTCCATGATTAAAGTATAGAGCCATAACCTCTCTCCTTCCATTGTTTTGAAAGAAGCTAAGTGCAGCCATACTATCAGGACCACCAGATACAGCAACGGCTATTCTATTGGGAATATTTCCAAGCAATTTAATCATAGTAAAAATCTCACACTACTACACAACTTGAAATAGTCGATGCCAAAATAAGTTTAAAATTTATTAGATTACGAATTATATTGAGCACTCAAAAATGTTAATGCGACATTCCATCTCCACCATCCCCAATTGCTCCCGACGCAATTAAAACGGACAAAACTTTTTCAATTGAGTCCATTCTTCTTGTGTTCATATCAGTTTTGGCTTGCAATAAAATGTATTGTCTTTGAATCAAATCAAATTCTTTTGTATTTAAGTCTATATTTTTTTCTATCAAACTGCCTCTCGTTCTATTGAGGAAGTAAATTAATATAGACATATTAAAGATAGAGGTGGCAAAAGAAACGGTTAAAAATATCCATCCAAAACTAGTTAGATCACCCATATTCTTATTCCAAGTATTCTGCTATTGCTTCTTTTATAAGTTCTAAATCATCATATGCTAATGAGTCAATTAGAATATCTGAAATTCCATATCTAAATTCTTCATTATCATAGTTGTTATTAATGATTTCTTTAATATCATCCAATGAAGATACATCTGATTCTAAGTCGAAAGAATACTTGTTGTGTTCATTAGCATCAGTTGCACAAGGCGTACTTCCGCCAACCCCATATAGCTTATGGATCATGCTATCAATTTCTAAAGATTCTTTGTTTAAATCCATATTAAGAAGTTCTTTAGAAAGTTTGATCAAGTCCTCTAACACTTTTGCTCCAATTCTATTATTTAATAGTATTAACTATACTATGTTCTAGCTTAATCTGGTTGAGTAGTAGAAGCAGTTTGTGTGTAAAGTGAGATAAGTTATGTTAGATAAAGAGATATCAAGATTTTTTATAATTATCATAATGTTTGTGGCCTTAATTAGCTTTAATAATTTAAAAAATTCAAGTCCAAATATTGATGATCAATCTATAGATAATGTTGAAACAAATGATGATTTGGGATATGCAAAAAAGGCCATTAATTTAGCCCCATATAATGATGTAAAACAAAAAACATTATTAACAAATCCTGTTTTTATACAAAATATAAATATTGAAAATTAATTTTCAATTAAAGCTGTTTTCCTATCAAATCTAGAATATGCATCAAAGTGCATTTTGTCAATGAAATCTAAAAACAAATCCGATGTAGGGAAGACCACTGTAGACACAATGGCCCCACCAGAGGGTTTTGCTATACAGAATGTTAAAACGGGGAATGGAGCTGGCTCAAAGCCTTCCTGCCCAACCATTGAAACGAATCCTCGCATATCATCTGTGCTGGCTTCAAACGGTATAGTCAATAGAATTCTACCGCCTAAGCCTTCTTGCTCTTCCCAAATTGATTGAGGAGTTTCTTCGTCAAGTTTTGCTGCTATAGTCATGCCTTTGTCCTTAGTGTTTGTTAATCTGTTTTTATTTTGTCTATTAAAAATAGTACAGGATAAGTTGATTCTTCTGTTAGTTCAACAACTTCCCAATTGGCTATGTCTTCAAATATGTCTTCTTTATCCTTATGTCTAAAGTTGTTCCATCTAGAAAAGGATTGAATTCCTTTGTTTATCGCTCTAACTGCATCGCCTTTCCGGGGCCAAGTTTTTCCAATCTTTGTCCACTTTTTTTTGGATACAGAAGATAAATATAGATTTGTTTCAGAGTGTCTAATCTTATACCCTAAAACCTTTTTTTTGATCATAACAACCTCGTATAAGAGATTGTACTTAGTAAAAAAGTTATATTTATTTGTTTTCCTCAGAAACTATTGTGCCAACAACTCCTGCAAACTTTTTATCATTTGACTTTGCACAATTTGAAATTGCTTCATTTATAAATTTAGAAAATCTTTTATGAGAAAATCTTTTAAGGCCTTCTTTTTCTTTAAACCACTCAATGAATTCATCATTTAAATCAAAATGCATAGTGCTGGTTCCGTCTGTATTTTCTATAATGTTTGAAATCTTAAGCCTTGCTAGGAATTCTGTGTCTGACATTTTTTACCTCTCTAAGTATTAACTTTTAAACAAAGACTTTATCCAAGACTTTTTCTTTTTATCTTTTTTTACAACAGTATTTTCAATACCATCTTTGCTTATTTTCCAAATAGCTTCATCAAAAAATTCTTTATTAGAATCATTTTCTTCACCATAAGGATAAGGCAATACTTCTCCCTTTAATGTTAAGTGTATTATACTTTTCTTTTTATCGAAATCAACATGAGATATATTATTAGATATAGAATCTCGAAGCGCCCGATATATAACCTCTACTATATTTACTTCTGACACTCTGATGTTCTTTCTTCTGTAAAGATTTCATATAATGATCTAGATTCTTTTTCTAAAGTTTTTAACTTAAGCATCTTTTCCCACCTGTTAATGACAGCAACACCTTCTCTTACTGAACTATAGTCTATAGCCTCTAACTCGACAACACTTCTGCCGTCAGATAATGTATAGTAAGATACATCGCAATCATCAAAGTTCCAAATCCAAGCCTCTTTATAGACCTGAAAAGCTTTTCCGTAACCGCTTAGGGTTAAAAATTCTACAATTGCTGAATCTTCATTGTCAGTAACATTTAAATTTATTTCGGTTCTAACAACGTTTTCTCTTTCTTTTCTTTTCAGTGTTAACTCATATCTTCCGCCGCCTTTTCTGAAGCGAACAAAATCTACTCCATCACCGTTTGTTCTTGTATAATAATCATCGCAAGAAACTACATAAATAACTTCTGGCATTTCCCACTCAGATTCTTTAGATACAACATTTTCAATTCTTTTTAAGAATTCTTCTTTAGGCAAATCAAATGCCCAATATTTATATTCTATTTCTTTATAGTCCATGTAAACTCCTAATATATGAGAACCTTTCAATGATATAGTTTATATATCATTCTTTATAATTGCCAAGCTCTCTAGCCGAAGGATCAATAACATCTGTCCATTTTGGCATCCAAAAATGAGGAATTAAATTATCATGTTTACCATCTTCAAAATAATTATTGAAAATTTTTCTATAGAAAAAACTTTCTTTAAGAAGTGGTTTACAATGAGTTATTGCTTCCGAAGCTTTTTCAAACTCTTCATCGCCAATCATAGTGTCAATATATTCCTTAAGAGATTTGTGCCATGAGCTTTTAATGCTGCTAACTCCATCTGAGAAAGCACATTTATGTCTCCACAAAACATCTGTTGGTAAAAGATTATCTTCTTCAAAGGCTTTTCTTAATAAATGTTTTTCAATCCTATTAACTTTATCAAAGATTTTGTGTTCTGGAGGGATGCTCATATAAAAATCAACAAAAGCCTTGTCCAAGAACGGAGTTCTCGCCTCCAGCCCATTAGAACTTATACTTCTATCTGATCTTAATACATCAAACATATATAGTTCTCGCAATAATCTAGATGATTCATTGTGAATATCCATAGGGGTTGGAGCATTTATGTTGTAAACATAACCACAACAAGCTTCATCGGCACCATCTCCATTAAAGATTACTTTGCAATCTGTATTTTCTTTAATAAATCTTGACACAAGATAGTTTCCAACACTAGCTCTAACCGTTGTTGTGTCAAATGATTCAATCTTATATATAACTTCCTCTATTGCGCTCAAAAATTCTAGCTCTGATAGCTCAACCTCATTATGGTCACTGTCGATATGGTTGGCAACTTTTTTTGCATATTCCAAATCAGGACTTCCATTCATGCCTATACTAAAAGTTTTAACTGGAGACTTATCCTCAAGGTCTGGAAACATTTTCCACTCATCATCAATAAGCCTGTATCCCTTTTTCATATGACAAACTAAAGACGCTATAAGACTTGAATCAAGACCTCCCGATAACAAGCATCCAATCTCCCTATCTGACATCAATCTTTTCTCTACAGCTTTTACCAAGCTTCGCCTTATACCTTTTAGGATTTCATCTTCCGAAAGATTATTGTCTATATTATATTCACAACAATAATGTGAAGTAAATGATTCTGGATCTTCTGAACTCCACCATGTTCCTGGAGGCATGGGTATTATTGTGTGACAAAGATCGACCAAAGCCTTTGCTTCTGATGCAAAAAAGATCTCTCCGTTAATATCTGTTTGTCCAAAAAATGCTGGCCGGACCCCAAATGGATCTCTTGCGGCATAAAGTATATCTGTATTTCCATCATATAAGGTGAAGGCAAAGACTCCATCTAACATGGGTAGAGTTTTTTCTATTCCAAACTTTTTATAAAGATGTAATATAATTTCACAATCAGAGTTAGAGTATGTATCAAAGCCAAAGCGTGACCTTAACTCTTTATGGTTATAGATTTCTCCATTACAAACAATAGATATCTTTGAATCCTCTGGCAAAAACAAAGGCTGATCTCCAAGATCAGATGTATCAATGATTGAAAGCCTATGAAAGAAAAAGGTAACATCAGAAGCTACTTTGGCATGCTTTGAGTTATCCGGACCTCTATAGTTTATTCTATCAGAATGTTCGACCAGATCTGCTGTCGAAAATGTATTTCCAAGGTATGATAAAAAACCGCACATTTAATTGTCCTTTTGTAATATAGAAAAGTTAAAAGCATCAAAGATATCATAACCATTTTCTGTTGCTAAAATATCAGTTTTTAACATTGCAAGCTCTATATTAGGTTCGCGAAAATTAATATGATCAAATCTTTTCTGCCTACTTCCTCTGACTAGACAAAAAACTTCTGATAATTTATCTCTAAAACGCTCTGTATTTCTAAACTCTACGGGGCCTGTATAGATAGGGAAAACGACCGTTGCTATTTCTGCTCTTCTTTTCCAGGTTGGCTCTGTATTTCTAAAGTAGATTTCAGAATCTATTTCATCAGACCTATGAGCGCCAATATAAAAGTCAAAATGATGTTTAGAAAAAACGCTATACATCATTTTAACCCAAGGCATTAGAGAGGGTGCATTACTCATCTTCAGTTAGGCAGACTTCCGCTTATAAGCTTGTTGCAACATGAACATATAAATGGGCCAGCCATAACTGTTTCGTTATCTGAATAATCAAAGGTTACTTCATCATCTACATTTATTTCTTTGATTGCAATAACCTTGTGACCGTCTATTTTGCAAGAGGGGTTACAGTTATGGTTTATAAATGCGCCAATTTTATCTTCAATATGCTTATTTTTTGCAACCTGAATAGATGTACGAGTCGGCCTATGCAATACCTCTCCGCTCAAATACAGAACCGTTTGATTAGCATCAAACTTTCGTTTAACAAAGATACCGCTCTGTCCAGGCTTGTTTGTTATTGGGGCTATACAAAGACTGTTTAGGTCTAAGTCTTTCATTTTAAGAGTCCTTGTTGTATTGTGTTACTTTTATTCCATAATTTCTAAGAAGAGCAATACCTTCATCGTCATATTTATTTATATAAATAATGTGTTTTATATCTGAATTTATTATAGCTTTTGCGCACATAATACAGGGAGATAGTGTGATATACATTTTCTTATCTTTTGGAAAATTAAAATCACATTTAAGCAAAGCATTTACTTCAGCATGTATAAAACCAGAGCAATCTTTTTCTTGAGAGAACCTCCTGTTTGGACCTCCCTTTTCATCGCCATTATATCCTATTGCCAAAACTTGAGTGTTGTCCAGAGTTACAATGACAGCCCCAACTTTATACTTTGTATCACACGATCTTTGTGATATTGACTTTGCAAAGTTAGACCAAATATAATCCCAACTTGGTCTAACATTAACGGTTGGGCAGTTAGTTGGGCAACTCTCAGGCTTTTTTAGTATCGTCTCTTGACGCCAACCATATTTGTATGAATCTGTAATTCCATCAGACATTTAATTCTCCTATAATAAACTTAAGATGGTTATACTTTTAATTTAAAGCCTTAGAGGTATTGCGAGGCAAGGGTTCGGGCTTAACTCCTATGTAATCTAGATAGTCTCGCATAACATAAAAGTGCCTCGCCTCATCATGAGCCTGTGATGTTGCTGCCATTTTTGCTTCAAAAGAATCAATCTTTAAAGCAAGCTCCGCAGATACATTCCATGCTGCATATTCTCCCCAAAATATTACAGAAAATATATTTTTTATAGAATCTATTTGTTCTTTAGACAGGCTTGGTTTGCCGTGCTCTTCTATCAAAGAAGATAAAACATTTTTGCCATCCCAAATATTGTTTTGACCCTTGTGATATAATCCTTCTAAAACCTTGGAGTATTCAAGGCTATCATTGGATAATATATTATATGGTAAAATATGTTTCATAACACTTTATGTTTATACATTACTAACTTTTAAGCTTTTAAATATCTATGTTCATTAATAAGATCTGTCATGTATGTTTCCCATTTAGCTTCTGACATACCGCCGATGACATGCTCAAGCTGTTCATCACTTAGTTCGAAACCAATGTCTGTTATAATGTCTTTAAGCATATCATTTTCTTCTTTAAGATCTTTTATTTCATCCAAAGATTTCATATAGTTATTGGATTGAAGTTGATACCATCGCTTGTAATCACTCATTCTTTCCTCTTATTTTGACCCACAAACCCCATGTTGCTGGAACCATAATTGGATGCAAACAAAGCATCCAACTAATCGGTGCGCCTGTTATAAACCAGGGATTTACATGCTTTCCAAGCCAAAGAAACAAGATGGGAAACATTATATCTTCAATTACTTCCCAAAGTATTACAATAACAAGTAAAGCTACACCGTGCTTTTTCAACACACTTATTAAATAGGATGGTTTAAAATGCTCTAACTTATGTTTGAGCCTATCTTTTATCCAAACAAAAGGTTTTAAAACAGACTTAAACATATATATCTTAAAATGGAATATTTAGCTTAGAACCACAAGGCATAATAACACCTGTTGTAACAGGTGTTTTTGTATATCTAGAGTTTATTTTACTATCTGGCTCACCAATAAGCTCTTTTAATCCGTTAAACTTTTCTGCATAGTCAACAAGATAAAGCGCATATTCCTTTTTGAAGTATTTCATATCTGAAAACTTTTTAAACAAAGAATGAAAATGCGTAACCATAGTCTTTAAAGTGTTTATAGAAGAAATCTTCTTTCCATAAATTGTTTCAAGCTCAATTATTTTATTGCCATATTCTTCGTAATTTATATTCTTTGTATCAACATACAGTTTAAAGATATAATCTGTTAGTTTTGGTCCAAAATTAATACTGTATCTATCTGAATACTTATAAGCCCTAAGAGCGCCAAAGACCCTCATTGCAATTGACGTTCTTTCGAATGGCTCTTGGCTATTGATGCGTAATTCAAAATTAGAAAATGCATCATCAATTCTATCATCATAATACAATACTCCATTGTGCCATGCGACTGCACAGTTGATGAAGTCAAATGATGATAGCAATTCTTCTACAGAAGATATAGGCTTCTTGATAAATTGAATCTCGCCACCATAGACGGGATGTATCTTTCTGTGTGTAGAAGATCGAAAGGAATTAGCCCAACCAGTTGATTTGCATAATCCGTCCAAGCCTAGTGGACCACCAATGAAAGTTTTTTCATTATAAGTTGGGCCAGGAGATAAGCTTTTTATTTTAGATCCTAACTGATCCTCTTTCTTCCTCACTAGCCAATGATGTTCGTGAGCATTATTGTGAATTGGATTTGTATCATCAAACCAAATATCAATATCACCGAAAGAGTCTATCATTGCATTTTTTGGAGTCGTTACCAAAGAACGCTTTAAGGTTTCCCACCTAAGATCTGTATCATGAAGATTGAAGGCGCGATACAGAGATAACATTGACCCGCCAGCAATTATTGGATCAAGAGAAAGCAGTTTGCCAGGAGGCAGAATAAACTCTACAAACCAATTTATACGATCATTTTCAATGGTTTTAATCACAATGTTTTCCTTATGATAATCGATTTAAATATTCTTTTATAAGAACAAGTTGCGCTTCGTTTAAAGTTGTAATCTCAGGATGACATATATAACCGCGAAGCCAAAATACAAATTCACGCTCTGTCATTATTATACCCTCAATGTGTAGACCTTTCTCTTAACTTGTTAAGAATCCAAGCATCTGGCTCTCCAGTTCTGCACTTAGCTATACCGTATGGCATTTCATCTGCATAAAAATCAAACAGCTTAAAATATGCAGAAGATTCGTAAAACTCAGATACATCAACAATCATTGGGTCGCCGCCACGATCTTCTTCTGCACAAAGAGAGATATAAATTATCTCCTCTGGAGTTAAAACCTCCAAAAGTTCTTCATCAAAACATAAATCAAACTCTGTATCAATCATTATCCAGCCTTATACCGTATGGTGCAGAATACATTTTAACATATCTATCTTCACAAAACAGAAACCAATTAGAATATTCAACCTGTTGACTGTGCGGTACGGCATAAAAGGTCGCTCTTGTCCATACATTATCTTCTGGAGCGTAGGTACAGCGAATCTTTAGAGTAAGGTCGTTTGGAACGGTGCCCCAATAAAGACTTTCGCAACCTGCCTGATCTATATTGACAAGAGTGCCATCTACACAGGGGCTTTCTGAAACTGCAATATAAGTTTCTTTAGAAATCTTATGAGAATTGCATCCAATCAAAAACAGCAGGGGCAAAGCTTTATTCATATCTTTCGACTAACAAAAGTCACCCTCTGTTGGGTTGGTGAAAAGGTGTAAAGATAAGATGATTTCTTTTGCACTTTTGTCATAGTACATCATCATCATATCTTTCTTGGTAACTGCATCCATTTCATCTTCGGAAATTCTAATTTCTCCATTAGACTTTTTTACAATTGCAGTTAGTAAAGTGAATAACATTTCTTTGTCATTAAGTGCCGATCTTTCATCGCTATCCATTTTATAACTCCTTTGTTAGCGCCTCAATCATAACCTTTTGAAATCGCTTTTGGCTCCAGCGCTTTAAACCTTGCCACTCTTTAAACCATTCTATAAAATCATCATCAACGTCAATATTTAGCATAGCCGTTCCGTCAGGATTATCGACTACGCTCACTACTTCAAATCTCCACAATTGGTTAGGAGTTTTCTCCCCGGGGTTACTGCTCATCTTCATCCTCGCATGGTTCCGTATATTTGTTGATTAAATCTGGATCTGTATAATGTCCTTGGAAAAGATTTTGCTCCTCAACCCACCGCTTCTCCGTTACTTCAACCTCAACTATTCCGCACTCCATCCAGCAAGACGTTCTTGCTTTGAGGAGGTCTGCGGATTCAAATAATTTTATGTCGGGATCGTGCTGCCAGCCTATGCCACATGTGTAAAATATTTTAGTCTTCATTTTTCCACCCATAATTAAATATAAACATATTGGCAGCATCTACACAATCCTTCTTTCTCATATAACTTCTATTATACAGCTCTCTTTGAGCCGAAGGAATTTTATGAATATAATCAGCTAACCAGTTCTTAAACCTATCCTCTGTTTGCTTATCCCAGGAATATCTTGTATACCATTGTTCGCCTGATGTATCAATACTTGTATAATCTGCCCCAACAACGCGGCACATGTTTGCAATTATAGTTTCTAAATGATATTTATCTTCATTCAACATTTTATTCCTCCCCTACAACCTTTAAATATCCTTCATTTAATGGCAAAACTGACATTTCAAATGAGGGCAAATACATAATCTTAATCATTTCATTAACTCTATCTATGGCCATCGCAATACATAAATCATTCGGACTATTAGGGGCGGATCTAAACGAATAAGCCACCCTTCTCATTTGAGACTTTGATACCCATCTTCTTGTTACCAAATCTCCGACCTTAAACATTGTGCTATTCTTCTTTTAAAACAAATATCTTCTGAATATTAGAGGGGTCGCTAACAAGCTCGGAGAGTTTTAGATCTGCCTTAAATCTAGCTAGCTCTGATGAAACCTCTCGTCCGGAAGCGGCTTCTTTTGCGTCAGAAGTAATAACCCAACCCCATTTATCATCACCCTGTATTACAGTTGCGGCAACTTCTTCTTCCGGCCCCTCAGTGGCCCTGGTGTATAAAGGCCCATACCCAACCGGAGTCCTTGCTTCCCATTCTTTAATGATTTTATTCTCAATAGACATTTTGTCTTCCACGTCATAGCCTGGAGCAATCCGCAACAGGTAGAGAATAGAGCGCAGCATCACTCATCTCCTGGAATTATATCATTCCCCAATAAATCAACTAAATACTTATTCTTCTGGTTGTTCATTTTGAGTTCCCCTGAGAACATCTTCTGGATCTATATCCACCCATTTTGGATTCTCTTCTGAATGATCCTCTGGTACAACATCTGAGACCTTTGTGCCTGCCCAGATATCCTCCAGCTCATTTACATTTACTTTAACAACAGATGCCGTATCGGAATATGTTTCTCCGTCATCAAGAACTATCAAATAAGCTCCAAGCTCTTCGCCCTTGGGGATTTGTCCTTCTGTTCTTTTTCTTTTTTCTTCTTCGAAATCAATCAACTCGCCATGTGATAGCTTTATAATCCTATTGACAACACCATCCAGATAGTCGGCCTCTTTCATTAGTCCTCGCCTATCTAGCTCATTTGCAAGTTTAATTAAATCGTTTATCATTCTTTTCTTTTCTTCATTCATTTTTATTGCGCTGATGCATTATAGATAAGTAAATCAATTTCATCGGCAGCTTTGATATGTCCCATCGAATCTAAATAATTAGAAAGTTTTATAAGGCTGTGCTTAACCTTTGAAGTAATATCGTTAGGCCGGGAAGAACTATCTTTATTACCCAGAAGAATTGCATGATCTTCTTTTATTCTGGTCAATATTTCGCAAGGAACGCCAGCCTCTTCAAACCACTTTACTTCACGCTTGCTATGTGCAAGCATTTCTTTTTCCGGAAACCCTTTTTCTTCAAGTTCTTTATGCTCTTTTAAAAGTTTCTTTTTAATTTTATCGGAAAGAAAAGGAACCGCCTCTTCTTTTTCAAATTCAAAATGACATTCGGGGCAACATGAAGTTTCCTCTTTCGCCTGTTTTTTTTCGCTGCATGATTCACATGCGGCTTTATTTAAAGAATCAACACTCCAGGTGTATGGTTCGTTCAAATAGGTTGCAAGATTTGTAATTCTATCAGTCATTTATAATCCTTCATGTATACCGATACTATTAGTATTTCTCATCCACCCAGCTATAGAACAAACATCCGATTATTATAGAAATAAATCCTGGCAAAAATGCAAGATGAGTTCTCAGCGTCCACGGTTTGTCG
>NZAS01000138.1 GCA_002686195.1 Candidatus Pacearchaeota archaeon
GCACCTGTAACTCAGCCTGGATAGAGTGCTTCCCTCCTAAGCAAACCTTTCTTACAAAGAAAGGTTCCGCTGGCTCCAAAGAAGTAATGGAGTCCCTGCGGGGCATTGGAGGAAGGAAGAAGTCGGGGGTTCGAATCCTCCCAGGTGCATTCCCTTATAGATAAGTTTTTAACTCTATTTTTAGATACTTATATTATTATGCGTGGGTAGTTCAGTGGCAGAATCACTGCCTTCCAAGCAGTTGACCCGGGTTCGAATCCCGGCCCGCGCATAGGATTCGAAGTGCTCGCAGAACAAGGTTCCGCGGCAGCTTCAACACTCACGTGTTGAACCAATCCCGGCCCGCGCATCTCTGCTCACCGTAGGGAGTCCTCGAGCAAGAGTGAGTCAGAGACGGAATCGGACAAGCGCATAAGTTTTTAAATAAAGAGAATAAGAAAGATAATGGAAGAAGGAGAAGAACAAGAAAATCCTGAGGAACAGAAAAAGGATTTTGGCAAATGGTATGATAAGAATTACAAGTTATTGTTATTGATTCCTTTGATTTTACTTGTGTTGAGTGTTGGGTATTTGTTTTATTTTCAAAGCCAGAATGGGGATATAATTCACAAAGATGTGACTTTGACTGGAGGGACGACTATAACTGTTTTTGATTCTGGTATTGATATTGAAGATTTGAAGACTAATCTTGGGAGTGAGTTTGATGATTTAGTCGTGAGAGGGATTTCTGATTTGAGAAGTGGGAAACAGAAAGGAGTTATTGTGGAAACAAAGGCAGAGGTGGCTGTGATAAGAGATGCTTTAGAAAATTATTTGGGATACGAACTTGTCCAGGAGAATTCTAGTATTGAATTTACAGGAAGTACGTTGAGCGAAGGGTTTTACAAGCAGTTGAGATTTGCGATTATTTTGGCTTTTGTTTTTATGGCTGTTGTTGTTTTCTTAATTTTTAGGACTTTTGTTCCAAGCCTTGCTGTGATATTGAGTGCATTTGCTGATATTGTTATGACTGTGGCTGTTGTTGATTTGTTTGGGATGGATCTATCTATTGCGGGAGTTATTGCTTTCTTGATGTTAATAGGTTATAGTGTTGATACTGATATTTTGTTGACAACCCGATTGTTGAAGAGACATGAGGGTAGCGTTAATTCTAGGATTTATGATGCTTTTAAGACTGGGACGACAATGACTTTGACTTCTATTGCTGCAGTTGCGGTTGCTTTGTTTATAATTTACAGTTTCTCAGATACCTTGAGGCAGATATTTACTATTTTGTTGATAGGTCTTGGATTTGACTTGGTTAATACTTGGTTTGCGAATGCTGGGATATTAAAGTGGTATGTTGAACGGAGGCACGCGTGAAATTTAAACTTGGCATTAGACTTTGGATTTTAATTATTGCTTTAGTCTTGGCTCTTTTGGCGATTAGTCCTAGCTTTGATAAAGGTATTGAAGTCAAAAGTGTTGAAGTTGATTCTGAGATTTATGATGCTGGACTTAGGGCTGGAGAGAAGATTGTTTCGGTGAATGGACAAGAGATTAAGACGGTTGAAGATTATGGGAGAGTTGTTAGTGAGGTTTTCGATGGGACTGAGAAGAGAATTGATGTTGAAACAGAAGACAATAGTTATACTATTTTGACAAATGAAACCTTAGAAATAACTGTTGAGAAACTGGCTAGAAGCAATATTAAGACAGGGCTTGATTTGAGGGGTGGGGCAAGGGCATTGGTGAAAGCAGAAGATATTGAGATCAATGATGCCCAGTTGGCGGATTTGGTTACTATTAGTAGGAATAGGTTTAATGTTTATGGATTGAGTGATGTTAATATTAAGGGTATTTCTGATTTGGAAGGGAATAAATTTATGTTGGTTGAGATTGGTGGGGCGACGCCTGATGATTTGGAGACTTTGATTGGACAGCAAGGAAAGTTTGAGGCAAAGATTGGGAACGAGACAGTTTTCGTTGGTGGGGAGAGAGATGTTAGAGATGTTTGTAGAAATGACGCTACTTGCGCATCGATTCAGAGCTGTAATGGAGACAGTGTTAATGGGTACTTCTGTAATTATGCATTTACTATTTATTTGAGTCCTGAGGCTGCTGAGAGGCATGCTGAGATGACTGAGGCATTGGACTTGGATGATTCAGGGCAGTATTTGGATGAGAGCCTTTATCTTTTTGTTGATGATGTGGAAGTTGAATCTTTGTTGATAAGCGCAAACTTGCAAGGACAGGTTACTACTGAGATTTCTATTCAAGGAAGTGGACAAGGAGTGACTGAAGAGGAAGCTGTGGAGGATGCAAGGGCGAGTATGACAAATTTACAGACGATTTTGATTACAGGGAGTTTGCCTTATAAGCTTGAGGTTGTTAAGCTGGATACTATCTCTCCGGTTTTAGGAGGTGATTTTGTCTATTTGATTTTGTTAGCAGGAAGTGGAGCGATTGTTTTGGTTTCTATAATTGTATTCTTTAGATATAGGAAATTTAAAGCTTCTTTGGCTTTGCTTTTTACTTCTTTCTCTGAATTGTTTATTATTTTAGGAGTGGCTGCTTTGATTGGATGGAACTTGGATTTGCCGTCGATAGCTGGTATCTTGGCTACGATTGGTACTGGAGTTGACCAGCAAATAGTTATCTTAGATGAGGCTGGGAAGAATAGGCATTTGGGCATTAAGGAGAGAATGAAGAGGGCTTTGTTTGTTATTGTGACTGCTTATCTTACTTCTGTTGTCGCGCTTTTGCCTTTGTATTGGGCAGGAGCAGGATTGTTCAAGGGATTTGCATTTACTACAATAATTGGTATTACTGCAGGAGTTTTGATTACAAGGCCTGCGTTTGCTGATATCATTAGGAAGATTGAAGGATAAATTTAAAAGGACTTTAAATTATTAAAGAGGAAGAGGATTAAAATGTTACCGAGATGGCATCTTTTGTTGGGGGCTGTTTTTACAGGGGTGATTTGGGTTTTCGCTAGGGAAACACAGATGTGGTATTTACTTCTTGTTTTTTTATCTAGTGTTATCTTTATTGATCTTGATCATTATATGGATTCTGTTATAAAAAATAAAAGTTTGAGAATGAGCACATTCAATAAGTATCATGATAAACTGAGGAAAGTTGAAGAAGAGGATATTAGGAAGGGAATAAGGAGAAGGGGGCCATTTCATATTTTCCATACTATTGAGTTTCATGTTCTAATTGGATTACTTGGGTTTATTTGGATTGGATTTTTCTATGTTTTTATTGGAATGGTTTTCCATTCTTTGACAGATATTTTTGATATGGCAAGTAAAGGGAGATTTCATAGAAGGGAGTTTTTCTTTTTCAACTGGTTAAGGAATAAATTGTAAAGTGTATGATTGACTAAAGAAATCTTTTTAAAGTACTTATGCGCTTGTCTCTTATGACTGAAGAAGAGAGGCAGGAGAAACTTATTCAAGGCGCTGACCCTTATGAAGATGATAGAGGGAAGATAGACAACTATCATTTGCCAGAAGAGATTAATCTGATTGGGATGATCACCTCTAAGAAGGGCACAATGAGAGCAAATCATTATCACCCAGTGCAGGAGCAAAAAGCTTTGCTTGTTTCTGGGAAGTTTATCAGTGTTTGCAAAGATCTTGGAAAAGGTTTTGACGGAACTAATGAAGCTGATTTTCCTATTCAAGTTAAGATTGTGAAGGCGGGGGATTTATCGATAATTCCACCGAACATTGCGCATACAATGATTTTTTTAGAAGATTCTGCATTTTTGAATCTTGTTAGAGGAGATAGAGACCATGATAAATTCGGGGAACACACAATTAAGTATGATTTGGTAAAAGAAGAAGAGGTGGAGAAATACGTTACTCAATATGGTAATTCAGAGACATAAAATTATAGAAGAGGACCTTAAAACTATTGTCCAAGACTTGGGAGATTTAGCATTGCAGTTTGGTGGGAAGAGAGTTCTTATTACTGGGGGTGCGGGTTTTCTTGGGAAGTATTTAGTTAGTACCTTAAATTATCTTAATGAGAATGTTTTAGAAAATCCTTGTGAGATTATAATTTTGGATAATTTCATAACTGGGCTTAAGGGCACTGTTGAAGAAGGGAAGAATGTGAAGATTATTGAACAAGATATTTCAAAGCCTTTTGAGATTGAGGGGGAGATAGATTACATTCTGCATGCTGCTAGTATTGCTGCGCCCGTTTTTTATAATAAATATAGGTTGGAAACAATTGATGTTGGATTTTTAGGAACGAAGAATATGTTGGAGATGGCTAGAAAGAAAAATGTTAAGAGCTTTTTGTTTTTTAGTACGAGTGAGATTTATGGGAATCCAGATCCAAAGTTTGTGCCAACTCCAGAAACTTATTTTGGAAATGTGTCTTGTACAGGGCCAAGGGCTTCTTATGATGAGCCGAAAAGGATTGGCGAAACATTGTGTATGACTTATGGGGATATGTATAATCTTCCTGTAAAAATTGTTAGACCATTTAATGTTTATGGGCCTGGAATGAGATTGGATGACGGAAGAGGTGCTATTAATTTTGTTATTTCTGCTTTGAAAGGGGAGAAGATTCCTGTTTATGGTGATGGGAGGAATACAAGGACTTGGACTTATATTACCGACGGTATCGAGGGCTTTTTCAAAGTTTTGTTGTCTGATCATAATAAAGAAATGTTTAATGTCGGGAGCGATGAGCAAGAAATAGAGATGAGGCATCTTGCACAAATTGTTGCTGGACTTGTTGAAGGGGGAGATGTTGAAATTCATAATGTTGAGGGTCCAACGGAAGCTTATACTAAGGCCGATGTGAGCAGAAGATGCCCTGATTTGACTAAAATTAGAACAATGGTTGGTTTCAATCCAAAAGTTAATCTTGTGACTGGCTTGAAGAGATTTATAGAATGGGCGAGAGATGCGATAAAAGAAGAAGATAGTAGGTCTGGACTTCAGAGCAAGTGCAGAATTTGTGAGAATGCTGATTTGAAGAGCGTTATTTCCTTGGGAGAAAGTCCGTTGGCAAATAATTTGCTTTCAGAAGGTGAGCTGGACAAGAAAGAAGAAATGTATCCTTTGGAAATGATGTATTGCAATAATTGTCATTTATGTCAATTGTCTTATGTTGTTCCTCCTGAGAAAATGTTTTCAAATTATCTTTATGTTACATCTACGACTGAGACTTTTAAGAAGCACTTTGAAGAGATGGCTGAAGAAATAAAGAATGAGTTTGCTTTGACGGAGAATGATTTGGTTGTTGATGTTGGGAGCAATGATGGGCTTTTGTTAAGGAAATTTAAGGATAGGGGAATGAGGGTTGTTGGTGTTGAGCCTGCTAAGAATATCTGTGAAATTGCTAGAAAGGATGGGGTAGATACATTGGAAGGATATTTTGATGAGGATATCGTTGATGATATTGTTAAGATGAAAGGAAAGGCAAAAATTGTAGCTGCAAATAATGTTTTTGCGCACGTTGGAAATATAAAGGGTCTGACAAGGAATGTGAATAATGTTTTGGCAGATGATGGCGTGTTTGTTGTAGAGGTTCAGTATTTGTTAGACACTGTTCGGAAGCTGACTTTTGATAATATTTATCATGAGCATGTTTCTTATTTTACAGTCACCTCATTGAATGAATTTTTCAAGAGAAATGGGATGGATATTTTTAAGGTACAGCACAGGGAGAGTCATGGAGGTTCTTTGAGGGTTTTTGTTCAGAAGCAGGGTGGGCGGAGGCTGAAAGATTTTAGTGTGAGTGAATTTTTAGAACAAGAGAAGGCTTTTGGTTTGAATAAGTTTGAGACTTATCAGAATTTTTCTGGAAATATTAATTCTGTTAAGGAGAAAATAAGAGAGTTTACGATTAGGGCTAAAAGTGAGGGCAAGAAGATTGTTGGCTATGGGGCGCCTGCTAAGGCAACGACTTTGTTGAATTTTTATGGGATAAATAAAGAGCATATTGATTATATTGTTGAGGACAATCCGTTGAAGCAGGGAAAGATAGTTCCGGGAGTTAGGATCCCTATTAAGGCTAAGGAAAGTTTGGATTTGGCTTTGCCAGATTATATTTATGTCTTGGCTTGGAATTTTGCAGATGAGATCTTGAGGAATAATCAAATATATCAAGAAAGGGGAGCGAAGTTTGTTGTGCCTTCTCCTGAATTGAGAGTTCTATGATGAGGGTTGCGATTCTTGGTGTTGGTAGTATTGGGAAGTTTCATGCTCGTGAGTTTAGAGATGCGGGGGCCGAGGTGGTTGCGATTTTAGAGGGCTCTGAAGAGGATGCGAAACAGAGGGCTGATATGTTGAAAGAGGAGTTTGAGATTGAAGCTAAAGTTTATTGGGATTTGGATTCTCTTCTTGAGAAGGAAGAGCTTGATGCTGTGAGTGTTTGTACTCCTTGGAAATTGCATTCTGAACAGGTTGAAAAATGTTTGAATAAAGGGTTGCATGTTTTTTGTGAAAAGCCATTTGTCTTTGATTCTAAAGATGGGAACTTTGAAACTGCTGAGAGGTTAGTTAAACTTGCTGAAGAAAAGAATTTGAAATTGGCTGTTAATACTCAATGGCTTAGTGTTGTTCCTTTGATAAAAAGTACTGAAGAGCTTGAGGAATTTTCAATGTATATGGAGCCTCCTGAAAGGTATTTTAGTGATATGATGGTTGATGTTGTTCCCCATATGAATAGTTTGCTTATTGCTCTTGGCGGGGATGGGAAAATTGAGAATATTAGGTTTGGAGAGATTGACCAGGGACTGAAAATTTTATTTGATTATGTTTATGATGGTAAGACGTGCAAAGCTGAGTATGTTTTTGCTGCGAAAGACACTCGGCCTCGGAGATTTGAGTTTTCTGTTAATGGAAAGAAATATGTAAGGGAAGTTGATGAAGATTATAAGCAAGATCTTGTTTGTGGGGAAGAGAGAATTGCGATTGAAGATCCGTTGAAAGTTTCTGTTGAAAGATTTGTCGAGGCTGTTAATGGAGAAGGCAAAGTCTTAACTAGTTGGGATGAGATTCTTAAGAATATTGAACTTCAAGATTTCATTGTTGGGAGTTATAAAAATTAATTGTACTTTCCTCTTAAATCATTTAGTCTTACCATTAATAATTCTTTTAGGGCCTTTGTATACCATGACGGTTTAGCGGTACCCCCTGGTTTGTGAGCCCATTTTATTGGGAGTTCTTTTATTTTTAGATTGAATTTTTCTGCGAGGAAGATGACCTCGAAATCAGATGCCATGCCGTTGCTGGTTTGTCTTTGGAAAATAATGTCCTTTGCTTTTTTGTTATATGCCTTAAAGCCTCCTAAAAGATCTTTGACTTTGCTTCTTATTATTAAACTGATGAGCTTGTGCCCTAAAAAACCGACAGATCTTCTTAATGGCTTTTCTGGGACTGTGATTGAGCCTTTGACAAGAGTTCTTGAACCGATAACTAAGTCGTGGTCTTTAAAATATGGAAGAAAAGTGTCGAGTTCGTTAATGTCTGCTGAAGCGTCTGCGTCCATGAAGAGGGTTATTTCTCCGTCGCTGGCAAGCATTCCTCTTTTTATTGCGTATCCTTTTCCCATGTTTTTTCCGTAAGAAACTATTTTTATTTTAGAATCAAGGGATTTTGCTACTTCAACTGTTTTGTCTGTACAGCCATCGTCTACTAAGATTATTTCAAAGGCGTGGGGCTTAGTTTTAGTATAATCTTGGATTTGTTTTAGAGTATTGGCAATCCTAAGTTCTTCGTTGTAGCAGGGGAGGACGATTGAAATTTTCATAGGTTTTGTTTGTTTTAGAGGTATAAAAAGATTTCCAAGGAAATCTTTAACTCTCGCTTGAAGTATAAAGCTTAGAGATTGAGAATCTCTAATCCATTCAACTCTTACGAGTTGAAGTCTTCGAGTGAAAACCTTCTTAAAAAGATATATAAAAGCCTTATATATAATAGGACGCATGGGAAAACACATAATAATTGCTTTGGTTGTGATAGTTTTGTTGTTTATAATTAGCTTGGTGACTCCATATTATGGGAGTACTGACGTTGATGAATATGCGGGGAGTGCTAAGTTTTTTGCAGGAATGTATAATGCAGATATAAGAGCTTCTCATAGTATGTTTTTTGGATTTGTGCATGCGCCCTTAGTCTTGGCGTTTGGAAGTTTTTTAGGGATAAAGATAGTTAATCTTATTATATTGAGTTTGATTATCTTTAGTGTTTATTGGATTAGTGGAAAAGACAAGAGGGCCTTGTTTCTTATTTTGGCTTCGCCGTTGATTTGGTATATGGGGCCTTGGATAAATCCTATTCAGATAGCTGGCCTTTTGTTTTTGTGGGGATTTTTCTTTATGGAAAAGTTTGATAAAGATGGGAAGATGAATTATGTTATTTATTCTGGTATTTTGATTGGGCTTGCTGGGGTTTTTTGGAACACAGTAATTTATATTTTTGTTTTCTTGCTGATTGCCTTCTTCTATAATAGGAATGTTAATTCTGTTGTGGTTTTTGCTTTGTCTTTTATTGTTGGGCTATTGCCTTTGTTTATTTTTGAGCAGTATATGTTCGGCTTTTTCTTGTTTAGTATTACCAAGACTGTTGCAAGTAATGTTATGGCAAGTGTTTCTGGAGGGGGAATATATTCAGGGCAAGAATTATTGAGGACAAGTGCGTTAGTAGGGTACTTAGCTTTTTTAGTAATGGTTCCTTTATTCATTTATACATTCTTCTTGAGGAAGAATTTTGTTGAGAATAAGAGGGCTGTTATTTTTATGACGTTGGTGCTGTTGTTTTATTTGATAAATCCTCAGATAAGGTACTTGATATTTCTTTATCCGATTTTTGTTTTGTATCTTGCAAAGATTTTAACAAAGAAGAAATTTTTAATTCAGGCGAGCATCTTTGTTATCCTTAGTCTTTTAGTAATTAATCCTTATCTTGTTCAAACTAAATATTCGACAGATAGTTTGGAGTTTGGAAGTGTCGTCGGGAATTTTGGAAATTGGGAATTTGAAGCTCGAGAAGATAAGAAAATTTTGAAAGATTTGTCAGGAATTCTTATGATTTATCGAGGAGAAAGTTTTGTTGTTGGGCCGGAATCCGATAGATATGCAGAGCTTGCTTTTCTTTATTGGGGAAATGATGTCGGAGAATTTGTAAGCATTCAAGATTATAATTTGGCCATTAGGGATGATAAAGTTTTGTTTGAGAAGAGATTTGAAACTAGTTCAAGCATTGATAACCGACGACAAATCTGGATTGAGGGTGGGATGAGTAGAAACCCAAGGGAAGATACTGATTATGATTCTATAAAGTATGCGATTAGTTTTGACAGGAATTTAGGGCTTGAAGAATTTGAACTTATTGAGTCTTATGAAAAATTATTTTTGTTTGAAAAAAAATAAAATTTTATTTTGTCGAGGAGGATTTGAATTTTAAAATAGTTTTTCAATTTTCATCGAAGAGAAAGGTTTATAAATAAAAGGAATTTGTAAACATTGTAAAAAAGAGATGATAGCGAATAAAACAATTGTACCTATTGCATTGACGTTTGTTGGAGTTCTAGTAGCTGTTTTGATTTTAAATTTTGTTGCTACTCCTGGACAAAATACAATTATTGTTCATGCTCCTGTTAATCATTCTAATCTTTCTTCGGCTACAAATGTTATGTTTAATGTTAGTTATGTAAACGGAACTGACAGATTGGCGAGTGCTCAGAATATAACTGCTTGGACTAATTTTACTGGAACTTGGGTAGTAATAAATTGGAGTACAGCAAATTATACTGCTTGCTTATCAACTTTGAGTGCTGCTCCAACTGGGGGAGTCATAGCATGTAATGGTACCTTCAATGTTACTAACATGGCAGATGGATATCATACTATTAATATAACTCTTTCTAATGATAGTCAAGGTCAGGCAGGGGTTGCTGTTGATTTCATGGGTTCTACTGTTGTGACAACTGGAGTGAGAGTTGATAATAGGGTCCCTCTTGAAGTTAACTTAACAAGCACTATAGGTGGTGAGAGACCAGTAAGTGGAAGCAACTATTCAGGAGTTTTGAATTTGAATATTACGGCTGTTGATAATAATGGAAGTTATAATGATACAAATAACCTTGCCTTTGGATTGACTGTTGTTTTGAATATTACTAATGGGAATGGTGTTCAGAATAAGACTGTTACTGCTACTAGACAGAATACAACGAGACACTGGTTTAATGCATCTATAAACACTGTGGGAATTGTTGATGGTAATTATACTATAATTGCTCAAGTAACAGACGCTGCTGGAAATAAAAACTACACTAGAAAGCTTACTAACATAATTATAGATAATACTGCTCCTGGAATAACTAATACTCGATCTTCTAGTTCATCTAAGACACAGATAGTTGTAGATATTTCTGTTTCAGATACTGTAGGTATAAATACGACTTGTGGTGTTGATGCTACTGGAGCTACTATTACAGACAATGATGCGACTCAAACAATGACAGAGACAGGGTTAAGTTGTGGAACTACTTATGAGTATGTCTTTACATGTTATGATGAAATTAGGAATAGGAAAGTAAAGACCCAGTCATTTGCAACTGATTCTTGTACTGGTGGTGGAGATGATGGTGGGGGAAGTGGTAGTGGGAGTGATGATGTGGGAGGTATAGCTTGGTCAAATACATATGCTGAAAATGATGTAGCACTTTCTGAGAAAGAAGGAAAAAGTGTAACTAAAGAGCTAGATAGTAAGAATAGAGTGAAGATTAAAGTTGGAAGAGAAGACCATCATGTTGGTGTTCTTTCAGTTACAACAACAACTGCTGTTATCCAAGTTTCAAGTGATCCTGAACAAGTGGAATTTGAAGTTGGAGATACTAGAAAGTTTGATGTTGATGATGATGAAAGATATGATTTGAGTGTTACATTAGATGCGATTGTTAATGGAAAAGCTAAAGTGACTATTGTCTCTATAGATGAGCCTGTTTCAGATGTAGAAGAATCTCTTAAGTCGGAATCTGCAGTAGAAGTGACTCCTGAAGATGAAGAAGAACCAGAAGAAGAAGCTAGAAATCTTCTTTGGTTGTGGATACTTATTGGTGTGATAGTAGTGGTGGTTATTGTTTTCTTTGTGATGAAGTCTAGGAAGTAAGTTTCTTTTGGGGGAGAGTATTAAATGGAGATGGATTGTCATATTTTAAGCAGAAGTTAATAAGGAAAATTTATTTTTATTTGGAGATTAACAAAGAAAAGGGTTGAAAATTTTGGTATAATAATCTTTTTAAATGGGTATCTTATGTTATTGTTGCAATGAAAAAAGAATTAAAAAATAAAGCTATCTTGATTACTGGTGGAACAGGGTTTTTGGGGAGGGCTTTAGTAAAAGAGATTCTTAAGCATGATCCTGCGAGTATAAGACTTTTTAGCAGGGATGAGGTAAAACATCATATAGTGCAAACAAATATGCCTCATGATAAATTAAGGTATCTTGTTGGGGATGTTAGGGATTTTGAGAGGCTTAAAAGGGCTATGAAGGGCTGTGACATTGTTATTCATGCTGCTGCGCTTAAAAGGATAGATATGATTGAATACAATGTTGATGAGTCTATTAAGACAAATATTTTAGGAAGTATGAATGTTGTTCGAGCTTCTCTTGAAAATAATATTGAGAAAGTAATATTTGTTTCATCTGACAAGGCTTGTTCGCCTGTTAATACTTATGGAGCTTGCAAGTTTGTTAGTGAGAGGATATTTATTGAGAGCAATTTTAGCAAAGGTTTTGCAAAAACTGTATTTTCTTGTGTTAGGTATGGAAATGTTATTGAAAGTACTGGGTCCGTTATTCCGTTTTTCAGAGAAAAGATTAAATCTGGAGAGGCTATCCCACTTACTAGCCCTGAAATGACTAGGTTTCTGATTACTGCTAAGCAGGCTGTTGACCTTATATTTACGGCAATAAAATATGGGGAAGGAGGAGAAGTTTTTGTTCCGAAACTTCCTGCGTTTAAAATACCTGACTTGATAGATTATTTGAAAGATAAAGAAGATGCAAGCAACAAAGTTGAGGTTGTAGGAGTAAGGCCTGGAGAAAAGATACATGAGCTTATGGTGAACGAGATAGAGGCTCCTAGAACATATGAATTTGAAAATGTTTTTGTTATTACTTCTCAAATTCAGAAATATAAGAAGAAGAAATATTATCAGTACTTGAAGAAAGGCAGGAAAGTTGATTTTAAAGAATATGGTTCTGGTGGTGCTGTTATTGAGGGAGAGAGATTGAAAGAATATTTAAATAGAATTTGTGTTTAGTCAAGTATGGAAAAAAAGATACCTTATCAAAAGCAGTTTATTGATGATGAAGATATAAGTGCAGTTGTTGATACATTAAAAAGAGATTTTATAACTGGCGGGCCGAAGATTGAAGAATTTGAAAAGAAATTTTCTGAATATGTTGGAGCTAAATATGGTGTTGCTGTTGCAAATGGTACTGCTGGATTGCATATTGCTTGTTTAGCTGCGGGATTAAAAGAAGGAGATGAATTAATAACAAGCCCCATAACTTTTCTTGCATCTGCAAATTGTGCTTTGTATTGTAAATCCAAAGTCAGGTTTATTGATATTGATTCTCAAGGGCTTTTGGATTTGAGGAAAATTAACTTTGGTGAGGAGACAAAAGTTGTTATTCCTGTTCATTATGGTGGCATGCCTTTGGATTTGAAGGGCTTGAGGGAAAATTTTAAAGGAATTATAATAGAAGATGCTTGTCATGCTTTAGGGGCTGAGATTAATGGGGAGAAGATTGGGAATTGTAAATATTCAGACATTTGTGTGTTTAGTTTTCATCCTGTTAAACATATAACAACTGGAGAAGGTGGTATGATAACAACTAATAACGAGGAATTGTATAAGAAGCTTTTGATATTGGGAAACCATGGAGTTGATGTTGAGAAAAAGACTGAGAGCGAGCCTTGGGCAACTCCTATGACAGAACTGGGATTTAATTATAGAATAACTGATTTTCAATGTGCTTTGGGGATTTCTCAATTGAAAAAGATTGACAGTTTTGTTAAATCAAGCAGGGAAATTGCAAAGAAATATGAAACTGCTTTTTCCGACGACAAAGAGATTGAAGTAATTAAAGAGAAAGAAGGGCAGAAAAGTTCTTATCATCTTTATCCTATCTTGGTTAAAGATAAAGAAACTCGGCTAAAATTGTATAATTATTTGAGAGAGAATGGGATTTTTGCTCAGATTCATTATCAGCCTGTTTATTTGCAGCCGTATTATAGAGGACTTGGATATTCAGAAGGTGAATGTCCAGTGACGGAAAGTTTTTATAATAGAGTTATTAGCTTACCGATATATCCGACTTTAACTGATGAAGAGCAGTTGTTTGTGATAAATAAAGTGAAGGAATTCTTCAAAAATGGAATTTGATTTTAATGGGAAGAAAGTGGGGGAGAACAACAAGGTGTTTATTATAGCTGAGCTGTCTGCAAATCATAATCAAAACTATGATATTGCTGTGAAAACAATAAAAGCTATGAAAGAAGCTGGGGCAGATGCTGTTAAACTTCAGACATATACTGCAGATACTTTGACTTTGGATTGTGATAATGATTATTTTAAGATAAATCAAGGGACTTTATGGGATGGGCAGACTTTTCATGAATTGTATAAGCAAGCTTATACTCCTTGGGATTGGCAGCCCAAGTTGAAAAAACTTGCAGATGAGCTTGGGCTTGTGTTTTTTTCATCTGCTTTTGATAAGACTGCAATTGATTTTCTTGATGATATGAATGTTCCCATGCATAAGATTGCTTCTTTTGAGATAACTGACATTCCTTTGATAAAACATGCTGCTTCTAAAGGCAAGCCTTTGATTATTTCTACTGGGATTGCTACTTCTGAGGACATTGAGAAAGCTGTGGAAGCTTGTAAAGAAGTTGGGAATGATAAGATAATCTTATTGAAATGCACTTCTGCTTATCCCACGCCTTACGAAGAAGCTAATTTGGCTACTATTAAAGATTTAGAGGAAAGGTTTGGAGTTGTTGCTGGATTATCAGACCATACATTAGGGATTTCAGCTCCTGTTGCTTCTGTTGCTCTTGGGGCTAAATTAATTGAAAAGCATTTTATTTTGGATAAGAAGTTAGGAGGACCTGATGTAGAGTTTTCTTTGAATCCTAAGGAGTTTAAGCAGATGGTTGATTCTGTAAGAGAAGCTGAAAAAGCTATTGGAAAAGTTAATTATGAGTTAACAGAGAAAATGAAAAAGGGCAAAGAATTTGCAAGATCTCTTTTTGTTAGTAAAGATGTTAAAGAAGGAGAGGTTTTCTCTGAAGAAAATGTTAGGTCTGTAAGGCCTTGGTTTGGTTTGCATCCTGAGAATTTTGATAAAGTTATTGGGAAGAAAGCAAGGAAAGATATAAAAATGGGAACTCCATTGAGTTGGGAGTTGATTGACGATGGTAAAGAATAATTATGATGTTGTGGCTTTTTTATGCCGTCCATATGGATTGTTATGTTTAGATGCTCTTGTAAATAGCAGATTTAGACCTGAATTGCTTTTTACGCATAAATATGAGAGAGTCAGGGCTTCAGATGGTGAAAAGATTGTTAGACCTGAGTTAGATAAATTTAGAGAAGTTGCTTCAAGAGAAGGGATTGAGTTATATACACCAACGAAAGAAAAAATGATTGGAATGTTAGGGGAAAGAGATTATGATTTTTTAGTATCTGTTCATTGTTCATTTGTTTTTCCGCCAGAAGTTTTTGAAAAAGCTAGGATTGGAGCAGTTAATATTCATCCATCTATTGCTGTTGATAGAGAGATTAAATACAAAGGTGCTGATCCTGTAAAAAAAGCATTAGAAGCTGATGAAAGAAAAGTTGGTGTGTCAATACATAGAATTAGCGAGGGGATTGATGAGGGAGAGGTTTTAGGATGCAGGACTGAAAGAGTTTCTGAAGGAGATGATGTTAAGAGTCTTTCTGAGAAATTAGGAAAGCATTATCCTTTATTGCTTATGGATGCTTTAGAAAGATTAAGGAGACCTCAAGATGGGTTCATTTTCTGGTAAAGAATGGTTGTTTTTTGATTTAGACGGGACTTTGGTAGATAGTGTTCCTGCGTTATATGGGGCTTATCTTGATTTTCTAGAAGAATTTGGTATAAAAGGTGATAACTCTGAGTTTGAGAAATTAATTGGTCCTTCTTTAAGCGAGATTGTTAGAATTTTGAAGGAAAAATATAATTTAGAGTTAGACTTTGACTCTCTTCTTGGGATTTATAATAATAAGATTTCTGAAGCATATGATAAACATGTTGTCCCATTTGAAGGTTCTGAGCAAGTCTTAAAAAGTTTGAAAGAGAAAGGCAAGAAATTATGTTTGGTTACTTCATCAAATAGAGAAAATGCTTTTAAACTAATTGAAAAATTGAATTGGGATTGTTATTTTGATAGTTGTGTTTTTGGAGATGAGGTGTCTGAGGCAAAACCAGCTCCAGAGATATATAAATCTGCATTAGATAAGACAAGGGCTTTGCCAAGTTCAGTTGTTGTTGTGGAAGATTCTCCAAATGGAGTGAAGTCTGCAAAAAATGCTGATATTGATGTTGTTGGGTTTGGTAGCAATTCTTCTGAGAAAAGTTTACGGGAAAGCGGAGCTAATATGGTTGTTTCAGAATTAAAAGATATTTTATTTGTTATTTAAAATGAATTTAATAGATGGTTATGAGGTTATTGCAAGAGGGAAGATTAGTGTGCTTAGTGTTTCTGATTCTCCATTAGAAAATAGGATTTTGGAAAACCAAGCAAGAATAGAGAAAATTTGGCAAGATGCTTTGAAAGAGAACAGGAAATTGTTTAATGACAAGCTCTTGAGCTTTTTGGGATTTAAAGATGATGGAGGGAATATTCGAGTTAATGGGAGTTTTGTCGAATATAAAGATTTCTTGGCTCAAAAATCGGGGTTGGGTCTTGGGATTAAGCCAATTGGTGTGAGCGGTGTTGTTGTTGTAAGAGAGCAAGATGAAGAATATGTTTTGTTTGCTAGGAGGTCAAAGAATGTCACTCTGTATTCTGGATTTCTTGAGCTCGTTCCATCAGGGGGGATTGATGGAAAATATATTAGACCAAATGGAGAAGTAGATTATAAAGCTCAGCTTTTAACAGAATTTTGTGAGGAAACTGGATTGCCTGAGAGTTGTGTAAAAGAAATCTCTGAATTATGTCTTATGTTAGATTCAAAAGATAATGTTTATGATGTGTGCTGTAGAATAGATGCTGAAGCTCAGAGAGAAGTGTTTATGGAGGGTTTTAGGTCGAAGGAATATGAGTCACCTGTTTTTGTAAAAATGCGGGAGCTTAGAGCTTTTATTGAGAAGAACAGAGACTTAATGGTTCCTACTTCTGTGGGGATAGTTGAAGAGCTTTTTAGGACTGGATGATTTTATTTATATAATTTGTTATATATGATACTTTTACCAAAAGCTTTTATACTGTTTGTTCTGCGATATTATATAAAATGATAGCTAAATTGGCTTTTTCGTTTGTTTTTCTTCTAGTGTTAATGGTAGGTGTGGTTAGTGCAGATACCTTATTTGAAAGGTTTGAATTTGGAGATAATGAATTTGTTGATGTTCAAAGATTTCAATGGATTGCACAAACATTTACTATTGGAAGCACTGGACCAAATGAAAATTTTAATTTAACAAAAGTTGGGTTGAAAATTTATAGACAAGGAATTCCTGGAGATGGAATTGTTTCAATAAGGGAAGTTGATTGGCTTGGGCGTCCTACAGGGCCTGATTTGGCTTCTACAATTTTTGATGCTAACTCATTGATTCCGGATGGAGCAGGTGTATGGACTAATATTAGTATTGGACCTGTTGTATTAGAACAAGATAAACATTATGCTTTAGTTTTAGGTACTTCTGCAGGAACAGGGTCACAATATATAGGGTGGAGGGAAAGAAGGGGGCTAACTCCACTTTACCTAGGAGGACATGAGTTTATAAGTTCTGACGGTGGTGGTAGTTGGCCTATAGAAGCTTCTGATAGAAGTTTGATGTTTAGAATATATGGAATTTCTGGACCTATTCCTTTAGAGGATGGGAATTTTGGGAATGTTAATATAACTGAAGAATTAAGGGTTGGGAAGGATATTTATTCTATAGGAGGATTTTTTGAATTTCTTGGAAGTTTAACTAGTAGAATCAGGAATATATTTGTAGAAGAGGTTGATGCTATTACAATAAACACTGAGAAATTGAAGGTTGATAATATGAGTGTTTGCCTTGAAGATGGGACTAATTGTCCAATAAGTGAAGAGAGAAATAAATTTGTATTTCTTTCAAATTTTGATGATTATGAATATTCTGAAATGAATTATGCTCCGATTTCTGGGCAATCTTATTTTAGAGAAGTTGAACGTCCTTCGCAAAATATCATGCCAATAGATTGTGTATTTAGAAAATTATCTGCTTTTGTTTGGGAGAATGAATGTAATGTTGAATCTAGTATAAAGCTCAAATCTAATTTTGAATCTACTGGCATAGAAATAACTATTCCTCCTGGATGGATGGGAAGATTTAGCGATGTTGGAGAGTATGTAGTTAAAGAAGGAGATTTGGTTAATTATGAATTTACTACTGGGAATAACTGCAACCTTAGATTAATGTCAATCTCTTCTATGTGTAATCAATTATAATCACTTGTATAAGAGTTTGTAGACTTCTTCGCAGTAAGGGGCTGTTAATTTAACGAGGTCTGGGCGAGAGTCTAGGAATTTTATTATTTCTTGGACAGGGATTCTTGGGGCGAGATGCTTGAATTTTGCATAAACTTCTCTGCAAAGAATTAAATCTTCTGGATGGTCAACTGTTAATCTTAAATCTTTTCTTATAGCCTCTTTAGGAACATCTAATGATTTGAAAGAAAATTTATCTTTATTTTCTCTAATATAAAGAGTGCATAGCTCTGATCTGTGGCGGTCTTCTCCTTGTTCATGTGATTTTTTTAGAGCATTAAGGTTCATTATTTCAAAAGCTGCTCCTGCAGGAACGTGGTCTATTCCAGTTAAATCATGATTGTTCTCAACATGGTCTTTCCAAGCTTGTTCGATTCTTTCGTAGAAAAAGAATGGCTGATCAACTGTTATTCTAAAGACATCTGTTGCTGAAACTAAATCAGCTGCTGCTATTAGCCTTCCTAAGACATCTTTTCCATGGCCTATGACATAAGGGAGATTATTTTTCTTAGCGTATTCTATATATGTAAGATTATCTTCTCCTTCTGAAATAGCGAGGACGGTTTCGCTTATTTCTGGAATTGTTTTTAAGAGGCTAATGATTTGATCTAGAACTGTTATTGACTTCTTGGAATCCAGGGTTTGAAGAGGTTTGCCATAAAGCCTTGCGCTGTTGTTCCTGCATGCTAAAGTTGCAACGAGTTTTCTCATTGTGAAGTCCTCTAATTTTAATGTTTCGCCTTTCTTTTTTTCCACATTTAAACCTTTGGAATCCTTTAAGAAGTTTTTTATCTCGTATACATTTAAGCCAGATTGGGGAGAACGCTTAAAATCAAAATCTTTCTCCAAAGAAGGAATTTCTCTTTTTTTTAAATCTCTTTTTAGTATTGGGATTTGCAGAGCTTTTTTCATAAATTCTAATTCTTTTTCATTTAGGAATTCTTTATTTAGTATAGAAGAATATTTTTCTTTCAGCTTTTGTGACTTTTCTTTTGAACTAATAATTTCTTCTCTTAATGATAGGTATTTCTCATATTTTTCAACAGGTATGCTTGAAAAATTATCATATTTGGTTTCCAAAATTGAATGGAAGACATGTTTTTCTATTATATCTGCGCCTTGTATTTCTGCTAAAATCGGCAGATAAAGAGAATCTTCTGAATTTCCGTCTACGTGGTCTGCGAAAGCTATCTTGTTTTCAAAGTTTTCTTTAATATCTTTTATTTTTGATATTCCTGAATCCTCTAATTCTGTTGGATAAGCTTGGAAACCAATTTGTAAAACAATTTCTTGGGGATTTAGTTCTTTTTTTACTCTTTCTAAAATCTCTTTTATTTGTTCTATTGTGAAACCAGCTATGTTCAGCATTATTATTTTGTCTGATAAATCTACTTGTGACATTTTTTCGATTAGAGGATAATTGTTAAGGACAGATGCTTGGAATTTCAAACCGCGGATGTCTGAAAGGTTTTCTTGAATTATTTGGATGGAATAAGAGTCATAAACTTCAAGCCAGACATCTTTTGTTTGCTTTGAAATGGATATTATTTCCTTCCATTGTTCTGGGGAGAAAAAGATTTCTTCATACACCTCATACCATTCATAACCTTTTACTGCAGTCTCGGAGGCCTTTAGAGGCTGATATTTTATTCCGAAGCCATCTTTGAATTTGGAAAATTCATTTAATAGTGATTTTAAATAATCTAAGCTTCCTGCGTGTGTATTTGCTACCTCAATTATTTTGTATGCCATCTCTTTTTTTAGAAGGATACATACTTATAAGTTTTTCTGTGATTAGAGTATAACGTGAGACATAAATAATTGAACGTTTTTTATGCCTCCCGAATACCTCAAGAACTTTTGGTTCTTGATGGCCATCAAGATGCAGAGCATCTTGAGGTAGCAACAGACATTCTGTTCAATTATTTGGTCTGTTGCTATAAATCTTTGGATATTCTTACGACTGCTTTTTTTATAGTGGTGGAGGAGCCATTTGAATTACATCCTGGACGGTGGATTTCTCCTGGGAAAAAGATTGCGTATGTTCCTTCTTTGATAATGATATTTGATTCATCTTCTAGAGAGCTGTATAACTCTACGTCTGTTTCTTCTGAATATTGTTCAATGACTTCATTTTTTTCATTTTCTAACGCGAAGCCGATGGATTCTTTTCCAGATATTGTAAAATGTATGTCTAGGAAATTCTTATGAACTTCTGCTTTGTTTTCTTGTTTTGGTTTTGTATCAAATTCTAGGATGAGCATGTAGAAATTTTCTCCTTGGATTTCGTGTTTGCCATTTTCTAAAGAATTAAGATCTGTTTTTCTTAGGTAATCTAGGGCTTCCCTTATTTTTGGATTTAGGAATTCTTCAGAACTAATATTATTTATATCACCTATTATCATTTTACCTGACCATTGTTTCTACGAGGTTTGCTAGTCTTTCTGAGGCCTTGCCGTCTGTTGAGAATCTTTTTCTGTTTTCTGCTAAATTGGTTTGATTTTGTGGGTCTGTTAGAGTATAGAAGAGTTGAGGTATCTCTTCCCATGTTCTTGCAACTGGGATTGCCTCTAATGATACTGGTGGCAAAGATCCTTGTATATAATCTTCTGGAACATCTGGAAGAAAAGCTCCTGTGTTTCTGTCTAAAAGGCAGGCATCTAATAGAAGATTGCTTCTTCCTATGGTTACAGTATCTGCAGATAAAACAAGGTCTCTTGTTTCGCACGCATCTGAAGGAATAAATCTATGTCCATATTCTCTAGTTACTTTTTCTGTGAAGCCTGGGTCTGGAGAATCTTTTTCTCCTGGATGTGGTTTTACTAATAATTGCATGCCTATTCTTTGGGCAACATCAAGAACTGCGTGTGTTAATGATTGCTCATATGGTAAAAACTCTGGTCTTTTAGGAGGAGATGTATTTTGAGTTCCATGAAAGTACAATGGTTGATCTGGGCTGTGGGAAATTGCTTTAAGTGTTCTATCTCTGTCTTGTGGAGTGAAAGATTTTTTTAATTGTGGGAAATTGTCATAAGCTGTCCAACCAATAAATCTTACTCTTTCTACAGCAATTGCTGCTATCATCTCAGGAAGAGTAGATTGCATTGTCTCTATCTCTGATGTTCCTGTTACTGTAATAAGAGAAGGTATGCCATCTAAGTTTTCCCCTTCTAGACAACTGAGGCGATCTGGCCATGATTGGTTAATTTCATTAACCCCTATTGAAGGCATTCCTAAGGCATTTGCAGCTCTTATGAAAGCTCCATCATGTGTAGCTTGCCCTGAAAGGCCTGCAAGAAGAAGGTCATGGCCTTTTAATAATCCCTTATGGTCTTCTGGCTCTACCCTTTCATAAGGAAGGTCTTGGAATCCTTTAACTTGCGAATCGTCTCCTGTTGTATAAATTGTTAAATCATGTCCTCTTTGCATTAGAGTGCGTGCTGGGTCTGCAAGTGCGCTTGTAGAGCCTAAGTGTTGTCCTGTCACGAGTATTTTAGCCATTTTGAGTGTTCTGCTGTTTTAGTTTTTCTAATTCAGCGAGAAAATGTGGAGAGTCTGTATTATATAATTTGTGGTTTGATAATAGTGCTTCCAAAGCTTCAGAATCTGAGCCTGGAGTTATGCCTGAGAAAGTTTCTTGGAAGGCTGTTAAACTTTGTCTTTCTTTTTCTTGGACAGCTGGATCATTTGATAAATCTGAGGGAACAGAAGCAAAATCTATTATGTACTCTTGTCCGAAAATTAAATTTGAAATAGCTGTGACTCTTGGATTGATGTGGTAATCATGGGAAATTATTAGTGCACTTTTCCAATTTCTTGGAGCCATAATGGCTTGCTTGCAAAAGATTAATTGTGCAACTGTTTCTATAGAAATAGGTTCTTTCAAAATCTTATCTCCTGGGACATCTTTCTTTAAAGCATACTCTTCCATTTTATCTGCTAGTGTGACTCCATAATTGGCACCTCTATTCCCATGACCACCTGACATTATTAAAGTTCTAACTTGACCTTTGTTGAAAAGTGAGATTCCCAGGTCTACTCTTTCTCTTGTTTGATCTGAAAGAGATTTGTCTGGATTTAGTTCATGTGCAAGGATTATTGCTGTATCATACATTTTTTCTTTATGGGAGGATTTTATTTATAAATTTTGTTATTCTCGAAGAGGATTGGGAATCAAGCTTATAAACATTTTCTTCTAGAAACGATTTAGAAGGTTTTGTCTTTTTTTTAATTGCTGAAAGCAGTTGTTTTTCATTGTAAACATGGGGAATTTCTTTTTTATCATAAGAAGAATATGGTTCTAAGTCTTTGAATGAGATGGAAATTACTGGTTTGTTTAATAAAGCTGCTTCTAAACCCATTGTGCTACTCATTATTATCATTAAATCTGCAGAGTTCATTAGTTCTGTATTGTTCACTTTTTTGTCTATTACTTGAAAGTTTTTAAAGTCAAGAGATTTTGCTATTTTTTCTGGCAATCCGTTGAGGTCCCAACCTGGTTTGGTTTTTATTATTAGTTTGTAATCAGGGAGATTTTTTAGGGTTTTGAAAATTATTTCCAAAATCTTTTTTTGTCTTTTCTTTGTTAAGTGGCCAGGAATTGTTTTTAAAGTGTTACCTGAGTTTACTGAATAAACGATTATTTTCTCTTTGCCTTTTTTGCCTTTGTTTATTAGAGGGTCGTATTGAGAGGCTCCTGTTATAATTATTTTTTCTGGAGGACAACCCCAGGAGATCATCCTTTTCTTGCTTGTTTCTCCAAATGCAAGAAAATAATCTGATGAAACAGGAGTAAAGCCGATTGGGTGTCCGCAGAGACCGTGTTGAATGACGATTGAGGGAATATTGTGGTTTGATAAGGTTTGAACAACTGTTTTTTGGAAAGTATCAACATCTGAATGAAATAAAGCTAATGAGATTTTATTCTTTTTTGCTAAATGTGAAACTTCGTTTATAAGTCTAGCTGCTTTTATGAAATCGGAAGAGATTAATTTTTTCAAATATTGTTTTAATGATTGTTCTATAGAGGGATTTATCTTTAAATTTTCAATTTTTTTGTTGAATATATTAATTTCTTTTTTTAAATCCAACAGGTCTGAAGAGTCCTTGCCCTTGAATTGATAGAATGGGACATATGATTTATTCATGAAATATGAGCCTTGTAATGTGTCAAAGCATCTGAAAACTTTGTTTTTTTTGTTTTTTAAGAGGGATTCTGTTATAGATGGGAAAAGAGATTTTGGAGCTGTTGTGAATATTTTGTTGTCTGATTTTGAAGACAAGAAGAGAAGGGTTTTTGATAATGTGTTTTGCAAGAGACCTAAGAAGTTGAGAGTTTTATCTTTCTTTCCAGGAGGAATTGAGTAATCTATAAATTCAACTGGCTTTTCAAAGACTTGTTTGACTATATCTTTATAAATTTCCGAATCAGAAGAATTTGAGAAAACAAAAATCTTTGAAGGATTTTCTTTTTTTATGATTTGTTTTAAAATATTGACATATCTTTTTTTAAACACTATGAATTGATATAAATTCACAGTAAATAATTGGAAAAGGTTTATTTTCCTATAATTGAGATTTATTTCCTTAGATAAGTAATCCATGTCTTTTAGAGTTTCTTTTTGAACCTGTTTATGGGCAAGAGGATCTTCATAATCCTCTTCTGTTTTGAAAGATGTATTGGATTTTTCTAGGATGTTTTCAACTTCTAACTGAAATGATATTGGAAGAACTGAAGAAAAGGTTTCTTTGTTTTTTAGAAATTCCAGAGCTTGGTGTTTGTTTTCTATTAGTATAATTTCCTTGGTCATTTTGCAATAATTGAACTATAAAAGAAGTTTATAAATTCTTACATATCAAAAAGTTTCTTGCGTTTCACCCACACCCTTAGGTGTGGGTTTGTTTGAAACTTTTGGATGTCCAAGATTGCATTCATCCGCATGCTAAAGCATGCGGTTTTCTGCATCAGCAATCTTGGCATAACGGGAGAATTAATGCACTTGCCATATATATTTAAACACTTTATTTTTAGTAATTTGATGGTTGGGCCGATCTCGAGAAAAGTTGTCACAGAGTCTATTTGGAAGCTTTTTTCTACAATTACTGGGCAGGTAGGAGCTTTGATTTTTGTAGTTATAATCTCTAGGATATTAAAACCAGAAGGGTTTGGCGTTTATAATCTTGTCTTGGCTATCGTTCTGATTTTTATAACTTTTGCTGATGCAGGAATAAACCGGGCTGTTTTGAGATATGTTTCAGCTTCTCTAGGTAAAAATGATAAGAAAAAGGCTAGTTCTTATGTTAAATATTTACTAAAACTGAAATTCTCTTTGTTGATTGTTTTGGCTATAATATTAATTGCTATTGCTTATCCTTTATCGTTTTTTGTTTTTAATAAGCCAGAACTTTTTTTGCCTTTGATTATAATCTCCTTTTATTTAATAGCAATTTCTCTTGAGTCTTTCTTTGCTCAATTGTTTTACGCTTTGAAGAAATTGAAATATTTAGCAATTAAGCAAATTATTTTCCAAATTTTGAGAATCTCCCTTGTTTTGCTGGTTTTTGCTCTTCTTATGGGTAAGAACTTACTTATTGAGATATTGATGATTGTTGTTTTGAGTAATTTTGTGGCCTTGTTCGTTTTGTTGTTCTTTTTGAGAAAGCATGCTAGTTTTCTTTTTCAAAGAACAGATAAGAAAATTGATAAAAAAAGAGTTTTTAGGTTTATCAAATATTTTGCAGTGGCTGGAATTTCGTCGCCAATTTTTGGATACATTGATACCTTAATGTTGGGGGCTTTTTTGCCTATTGCTTTTGTTGGTTATTACTCCGCTTCATTTGGGTTGATAATGGCGATATCTGGGTTTATTCTTGTTTCAGCAGTTTTGCTTCCTGTTTTTACTCAACTGAAAGACTCTCAATTAAAGGAGGCATTTGATAAAGTTTTTAGGTATGTTGGAATAATAACAATCCCTTTGTTGTTTGGAGCTCTTGCTCTTGGTAAATATCTTATTAGACTGATTTATGGGCATGAATATCTGTCTGGGGCATTGCCTTTTAGTTTTCTTACACTTCTGATTTTTAGCACTCTTTTGAGCGGCGTTATTGTTTCATTATTTTCTGCAAGAGAAAAGCCAGAATATTTTGTTAAGATTCTTTTGTTTTCTTCTGTGTTGAATATAGTTTTGAATTATATTTTTATAAAGGGTTTTATGAACATTTCTTTGATTTGGGCAATGACTGGAGCAGGGATTGCGACAATTACTAGCAGGTATTTCTATCTTTTTTCTTTAGGGAGAACTGCAAGTAAGAATCTTGGAATTAGGTTTAAACCTGTATTTGTGATAAAGCCATTAGTTGCTTCTGTTCTTATGTTCTTGACTTTGTTTTATATAAATAGGTTTGTAGAAGATATTACTCTTTTGATTGGTTTAGGAGAAGTGATTTTGGGGGCTGGAATTTATCTTGTTGTGATGTTTCTGATAGGTGGGTTGAATAATGAAGATGTTGAGATGATTAAGTCTGTAATAAAGAGGGAGAAATCAGATTAGCTTGGCGTAAATTGTTCCCCTCTTTTTTTCAGGAATGAGTGTTACAGCGAAACCATTTTCCTCTAGAAATTTTTTTAATGCTGATCCATTATTTTCTTTACTTAAATTGTGGTATTCCATGCTTATCTTCTTTATTTTTTGCAGTAAATTTTTTGGGCAGTTATAAAGTATTTCATATTCTGCTCCTTCGCAGTCAATCTTTAAGAAGTCAATGGTTTTGATTTTATATTCCTTTAAGAAAGATTGGAGAGAGATTGCTTCAATTGTGACTTTTTTTGAGTTATTATTTTGGTGCAAAGAGCCAGAGCCTTTGTTTTCAGATTCTGAGATAAAAAGAGATTGTTTTGAGTTTTTGTTGGATATTGCTTTGTTAATTGGAATGATATTTTTTGTTTCATTAAGATTAATATTGTCTTTCAAGAGATTAAAATTCTCTTGGAATGGTTCAAATGAATAGACTTTTCCATTTTTGGAAAGATGTGATGCAAAAATTGAGAAAACGCCTATATGTGCTCCAATGTCCAAGACAGTGTCAGATTCTTTTATTTCAAAGCCTTTTGGAGTGTAAGAATTGTGAATCCAAATTTCGTTTATTATGAAACGGTCTGTTGTTTTTGCTCTTACCTTGTATTTTATTCCATTCCTTAATTTGTATAATAAATACTTTTTATCTATTAATTTAAGATAGTCTCTGAAGTAGGTCGGATAATTTTTCATTAATTTTAGGACACCAAGAGAAGTTTTAATTTTTGATATCATTTTTTGAGGAATTTGTGAACAAGATTTTTTAGTTCGGAGAGGGAGATTGAATCTGTAGAGTCTTTTTTGGAAACCAGAAAAGTCGAGTTCTTTCCTAAAGGTTTTGTGTACTCAATTCCCAGATATCCTGAGAGAAGGGCGATGAGGTTTGCCTTGGAAACCCATGCAAGATGCATTGGGCCACCGTCTTGAGCAATTACTAAAGAGCTGTTCTTTAGAACTAGGTATAGGACACGAAGATTTTCGTTTATCATAGGAATGCAGGACGGGTTCTTCTTTACTAAGTATGAGATTTTTTTATCGTCGCTGCCTGCTAATAAAATTTTATAGTTTGGATAAGATTTCTTTAAGTGCTTTATTAATTGATCGAATTTATCTAGAGACCATTGTTTTTTTTCTAGACTTGCATCTGGATTAATTACAATGTATTTTTTTAGTTTGTTTTTTTTAGCAATTTGTTTGTATAAATCTAGGTCGGATGGGTCTGTTGCGATTTCTGGCCAGTAGTTTTTGGAGGACAAGCCAAGGGCCTTATTTAGTAAATCAATCCTATGAACTGTTGAATGCATGCCTTTTCTGTCTTTTTTGTATGCGTAATGTAAGAAGAATTTTGAGAGCTTTCTGTTGTAAAATCCTATTTTATATTTGACATTTCCTAAATAGAAAAGCAGGAATACATTTATGAAACTTCCCCTAAGATCTATTCCTAAATCAAATTTTTCTTTTTTTATTTGTTTTGACGTTTTCAAGTAATTTAAGAAATTTTTAAGTGATTTTGGCGGATAATTTAGAGTTATTATCTTGTCAATGTTTTTGTTTTTTTCTATTAGAGGTTTATTTGAATTTGAAGCTACTACTGTAATTTCGGCTTTTGGGAGTGCTTTTTTTAATTCTCTGAATACATTTGAGCAAATTATCATGTCCCCTATTTTGTCATTTCTTAAGAGGATTATTTTTTTTATTTCTTTTGTATTAATTTTTGATTCTGGCATTTATTTTAAGTGTTATAGATATTTTTAAGTTTAATTGTTTATTTTAGAAAGACTTAAATCTGGATGGAGAGTAGGAAATGAATGAAAATATCTTTGTTTGAGAATAAGGAAAAAGCTGATGGGAATTTAAATTGCATAGAATTTTTTGGTTTGTCTAGGTCTGGAAAGACTCATTTATTAAAGAAATTAATTAAAAAAGGGAAGAAAGGGGTTTTGAATAAAGAAGGCGAGAAATTAGGGAAGATTGGTTTGTTTATTAAGCATTTTCTGAGAAATCCTTGGAAGACGAATTATTTATTTTATAAATTAAATACAAATTGGGTTGGGTTGGACAGAAAAATTGATTTTTTCAAGGTGTTTTTGATGAGGAATTCTTATTTAATGGGAGTTCTTGGAAAATACGAAAGTGTTAGAAAGAGAAAAGGTGAGTTTTTTGTAGATGAGTTTTTGCTTCAGTCAATTTTTATAATACTACAGAAAAAGTCTAATGAAAATGAGATTAAGAAAGTTTTGAAATATTTACCAAGGACTAATAAGATTCTGCTTGTAGAATCTGAAGAAGAAAAGAGATATAAAAGAATTGGGAAGACAAGATTTCCTGGACAGCAGATTAATAAGAAATATTCTGTTGAATGGATGAAGAACTCTGAATTTAATTATAAGATTATTAAAAAGATTTTACTTGAAGATTATGGGCCTGTTGTTGAAAATCCGAAGGTGAATTAATTATTTATTACAAACCAAGGGACGTCTGTTATGACTTCTGAATGTGGGGGATTTTTTCCATGTCCAAGAAATCCTTTTTCTCCAAGATATTCTCCGTGATCTGCAGTTATTACAATTCTTCCTTTTAGATTCTTGGATAGGGTAGAGATGTGAGATAGAGCAAATTCTAAATTTTCTTCATATGCTCTTCTTATTCCAGACATGCCTTCTTGAATGCCGATAAGTGTCCAAGATGCTTTGGGTTTTATTTTAAAGAGCTTCATTAGTTTCCATGAAAGTTCGTCTCCAAGATTCTTTTTAATTAATTCTGCAATTGGAGACCTTATTTTTTTTTGGAAAGTCTCTTTTAAGTTGTTTTTTCTTTCTTTTTTGCTCTTTTCTCTATTGAATATTTTTTCTTTTTTTTCAAGTTCATCTTCTTTTTTTAGAAAATACTTTCTGTAATTCTTTCCTATGTAAGGATAATGCGGCTGCATAACATCAAGGATGAATCTTTTTTTTGGGTTTTTCTTTTTTTCTTTAAATAGGGCTTTGGAAAATTCATCTGGGAAAACTGTGCCATATTTATCGTTCCAGTTGGAATCCCAGAGGTCTATTACTTTGTAAAATGTATCTTTGCCTGAGAAAGAAAGGCCTTGGCTGTCTTTCCAAGGGATTTTGGAGTTTATAATTGGATTTGAAGAGAGAAAAATTATGTCTTCATGATTTTTAGTGAAATTTTTATTAAGCCAATCTATTGTTAATGTTCTTGGAGCATTTGAAGAAAAAGACCTTACTTTTTTTAGAGAGCCTTTGGTGAAATATTTCTTATAGGTTTTTTCAAAGAAGTCATAACGGCAAGCGTCAAGAATTATTAGGAAGTCCCAAGATTCTCCCCATATATCTTGATTAACAATTGCTTGAGAATTCTCTTGATTTTTCATAGTATTATGATAATGAATTGACTATTTTTGTGCGTAGGATAATTTGTCTTCCGATTTTATGTTTTAGAAATCTGTGAGATTCTATTTTGAAACCTTCTTTATGAAGAATTTGTTTAAGTTCACTTGGAGAATATTGATAAATTTTGTACCCTGTTGGGTTGAAAATTATTTTGTAAAAGACAGAGGCTATTTTTCTCGGGAATGATTTTTCTTCTGCATCGAAGATTAGGAATCCATTTGGGTTTAAAACTCTTTTTACTTCTTTTAATGCTTTTCTTAAATCCTCTTCTGATAAATGATTCCAGACGCGCATTGTTACAACTTTGTCAAATGAATTAGGTTTGAAAGGCAATTCAAACATGTCTCCTGGAATACATTTTGCTAATTTGTTTTTTGAATGGGCAATGGCAAGCATGTCTTCTGAAGTGTCTATGGCTGTTACTTTCCCAAGATGTTTTGTTAGAAAGCCGGAGGAACAACCAAGTTCTAAGACTTTTTCTTTTGACTTTTTATCTAAAAGGTCTAAGAAGTATTTTAGTTCTAATTGCCTTTTTTTCCGACGATAAACGCTACCTTCCCTTTGGGCATCGTAAGTACCTGTTACTTTTTTGTTTCTATAGTATTCTGTGAATTTCTGTGTGTCTTTACTTTTCATTTTTTTATGGAGATTAGAGAGAATTTAAAGTTTTGGTTTAAAGAAAAGTTTAAAAACAATTGAGATAGTTGAATAAGATGGTAGAAGAGAAGAAGAAAAATGAGGGCGAGGATGGAGAGGGCTTTATTGGAGAAGATGAGGCTGTGATGAGTGAGGAGGAAGAGGCAAAGATAAAAGAAAGATTAAAGCAACTTGGATACTTGTGAGATGAAGCCTAATATAATTTTTGTTCTGATTGATGCTCTTAGAGCTAGGAATTTAAGTTTGTTTGGTTATGAAAAGGAGTTTGATAAAAATATTAAGAGGATTGCAGATGAATCGATTTTTTTTACTAATTTTATAACGAGTGCAAATGCAACTTATCCTTCTTTGACTTCTTTATTTACTGGGAAATATCCTGTGAATAATGGGATTGTTCATAATCTTCCTCATACACCTTCTGAGGAGTTGGAGAAGTTAAAGAAAAATAAATTTTGGCTGCCTCTTTATTTGAAGAAATTAGGATATGATACTTATTTTATTAGTTTGACTGGGGCTTGGATTAGAAAAGGATTTGATTTTGTTCAGAACGAAGAAAAGAAAGATGCTTATAGAAAGATAAATGACAAGAAACTTGTTAGGAAAGTACTGAAGCTATTTCCTGATTGGGCGTATGTTCTTTTGAAGAAGATTGTTAAAAGAGATCCAAAGACTGATTTTCCGAAACCGAAAGAGACTGTTGACTTGGCTATTTCAAAGATTAAAGAAGCTAAGAAGCCTTATTTTATGTTTGTTCATTTTGAAGATGTGCATTACCCTTGGGCAACCACTGACACTCCAAAAGTTGAAAGTAAAAAAAGTAAGAAAGAAGTTTTGAGGGAAATTGAGACAGAGGTTCAGAGAAAGTATGTTTCTAGAAGGATGTTTAATACTAATACAAATTCTGTTGAAGAAGTTGAGGGGAAATATAATAAGGCCTTGGAAAGTGTTGATAAGGAAGTTGGAAGGTTTTATGACTTTTTGAAAGAGACTGGAACTTTGAATGATTGTGTTTTTGTTTTGTTTTCTGACCATGGGTTTAGTATTGCAGAGCATGGAATTTATCTTAATCATACAGGGCTTTATGATGAGACATTGCATGTGCCTTTGTTTATGCAAATTCCTGGAATAAAACCTAAGGAAATTAATGAAATTGTTCAGAATGTTGATATTGCTCCGACGATTGTTGATGTTTTAAATGATAAGAGAAATGATTTTGATGGGAAGTCTTTTCTTAATATGTTGAAAACAGGGAAGCCAATTAGAAAAGAAGCTTTTAGTTTTGATGGTTCTTGTGGAGATAGATGGAGTGTTAGAGATAAGAAGAAGAAAATAATTTTTACTAAGGACAAAAGGTGTTTTTCTTGTAAGGCAGGGCATGGGGAGGAAATAGAAGAGTATGATTTGGAAAAAGATCCAAGAGAATTGAATAATGTTTATTCTGGGGGATATGGTATGAGGAAGTTTGAAAATTAAGAAATTTTTAACTCATTCTGCTTTGGAAAAGCAGAAGATTTGATAGTAAAATTTAATAACTTGAGTAATTATATTTAATTATGGAAAAAAGCGAAAATAAAGGAAAGTATGGGACTGTTTCACTGCCTTTGCCTTTGATTGATAAGGTCAAAGAGCAAATAGAAGGGACAGGTATGCATTCTGTTTCTGCTTATGTTACTTTTATTTTGAGACAAATTTTATCAGAGCCACAGGGAGAGGAAGTTCTTGGTAAAGATACAGAAGAGAAGGTGAAAGCTAGATTGAAAAGTCTTGGCTATCTTTAAGTATTAACATGGGAAATGAAAATCATTTTAAAGTAATGGGAGCGAGAATTTTTTCTGAACTTAATGATTTGAAGAGGACTCCGGAAGCTGCTGCAAGAGATTTGGGAATTGAGTTTGATGAATTAGATGATGTAATTAAAGGTAATGCGTCAATGGAACGAGTTTATGGGGTTATTGGAAAGATGGGGCAAGTATATCCAATTGATTCTTCTGATTTAATGGTTCCTGAAGATGATACTACAAATGGAGTAAGAATAATGAGAGCTGAAGAGGCTGAGAAAACGAAGAGAATATTTGAAAGGGATGACAGGACAGGAGGAAAGACGCCTTATTATGATTATAGAGATTCTGCTATGTCAAGGCTTGCTCCTTTAAAACCAGAATGGATTAGAGAATTGAGAGTTGTTGGTGATAATAATCCTAATAATCCTGATGTTGCTTATAATAATGGACATTTTATGCATCAAATAACTTTTTTCAAGGGGCCTGTTAATTTTTATTGGGAAGATAAAAACGGAGAAAGGCATTGTGCTGAAATGAATACTGGGGATTCAAATTATATAACTCCATTTCATAGGCATAGTTTTACTTCTAGAAGTCAAGACAAAGAAGCTTTGATTTTGGCTGTTACATTTGGAGGAGAAGCTAGAAGGGCTCAAAAAGAACTTTATGCTTTAGGAGAAAGAGTTGTTGAAGATGTTCCTGATTATAGAGACCAGCATAAGGCTATAGGGCAGTTGCTTGATTGGCATATGAATAATGGGAAGGTTAGTGTTAAAAATCTTAGAGTTAGGCTTGGTGAGGGGGGACGAGAGATTGATTTAGAAGGTGTTCTTTCTGGACAAGCACCTCTGACACCGCATGATAGGAATTCTTTGGCAAGAGTTCTTGGTATTGAGCCAAGTGATTTAATGATTCCCCAATATAATCCAGATGAAGAGGTTGTTGTTAGACAGAGAGGTGAAGGTTATAGTTATCCTGGGGGAACAGAAAGGCATTATGAGATTCGTGAATTAGCAAGAACTTCAAAAATGCCGATGATGAAAGGATTTGATATTAGACCTTTAAGACCAAGTGTTGATTTGTTAAATGGTTTTCAAAGTTCTTTGCATGGTTGGGGATATAATTATGGAGATGCTGATATTGGCCTTGCTTGGGAAATTGGAGGAGAGGAATATGGGAAGACCTTAAAACCTGGAGATTCATTTTATATGCAGCCTTATATTCAACATGGATTTTCAGATATAGATGGACAGGGAAATGCAGAAATAGTTACTATCGGTGTTTCAGGAGCTTTGAATTTGGCAACTCAAAGAGAATTGGCTTACTTTACAGATCCAAAGAGGGCTGTTAGAGAGACTAGACAGTGGTTTGATTAATTACTCAAAAGTGGCAGGCCAGTTTTAAATAGTAATTATATATAATTATATATAATGAAATCAGTATATTTGGCTGTTAGTGAGGATATAATTCATCCTGGAAATCTTAATATGATTCAAGTTGCAAGAGGACTGGGAAGAGTTACTGTTGGTTTGCTAACAGATGAGGCGATTGCTTCTTACAAGAGACTGCCTTTTTTAACATATGATCAAAGAAAAAACATTGTTGAAAATATAAAAGGAGTTGATGATGTAATTCCGCAGACAAAGCTTGATTATGCTGACAATTTAAGGAAATTAAAGCCTGATTTTGTTATACATAGAAATGTTTGGGAGACTCAGGCGCAGAGGAATGTAAGAAAAAAAATCCTGGAAGTTCTTAATGAGTATGGTGGGCAATTAATGGAGCCAGATTATCAAGAGGCTTTGAGTCCTGAAGAGCTTAAAGAGTCTTTGTCTGAATTTGCACCTCATCTAAGAAGAGGGAGGCTTAGAAGGTTAATTAACTCACAGGAGATTGTTAGAATTCTTGAAGCGCATAGTGGACTTACAGGATTGATTGTTGAAAACTCAAATGTGGATAATGATGATGGGGGCAAAAGGGAATTTGATGGAGTTTGGATAAGCAGTTTGACAGACTCATTAGTTAAAGGCATGCCTGATATTGGTGTTGTTGATTTTACATCTAGGCTTAACACTATTCATCAAATATTAGAAGTCACGACTAAACCAATAATCTTAGATGGAGACAATGGCGGATTAATGGAACATTTTGGATATATGGTAAAGACATTGGAGAGGTTAGGTGTTTCAGCTGTAATAATCGAAGACAAGGTTGGTTTGAAAAAAAATTCTTTGTTTGGGAAAGATGTTGAGCAAAATCAGGATTCTATAGAGGAATTTTCTAATAAGATTTCTCATGGCAAGAGAAGTCAGAAGACAGATGACTTTATGGTTATCGCGAGAATAGAGAGCCTTATATTGGGGGTTGGGGTTGAGGATGCTTTAACTAGAGCAGAGGCATATATCAAGGCTGGAGCTGATGCTGTAATGATTCATAGTAAGGAAAAAGAACCTGTTGAATTAATGGAATTTTGCAAGAGATATAAAGAGTTTGAAAATAGAGTTCCATTAATTGCAGTGCCGTCTACATACAGCCATATGACTGAGGAAGAATTAAGGGGGCTTGGGATAAATGTTATAATTTATGCAAATCATTTGTTGAGAAGTGCTTATCCAGCTATGAAAAACGCTGCTGAAAAAATTCTGCAAAATTCTAGAGCTCAAGAAGCTGATGAAAATTGCATGCCAATTAAAGAAATTTTGGAATTGATACCTGGAGGGAAATAAAATGGGAGAAGAAAATATTAGCCTTAATGTAGTGCAAGACCCTAGATCAAAAGTTCCTATGACTGATAGTTTGAGAGCTCTTCTTGAACCAGACCTTCTTAAAAGCCAGAGAATTTTTACAAGACCTTTGGAGCCACCAAGGCCTGGAGAGAAAGTTTATAATTTGTCTGATGATCAGATTAATGCTATTAGAGGAATGAGGGGGGAGGTTGTTGATTTGCATCCTGGAATGGGGGGTGTTGTTCCTGATAAGCTTCTTGATATGATAGATAGAGGGATTACTTTAACTTCATTGGATTATATGATGACTCAAGGCTGTAATTTTAATTGTCTTTGGTGCTTTGCAGATTCTGATCCTACTAAGACTGCTTTTCTTCCATTTGGAAATCTTGAAAGGATAACTCGGGATGCTGCAGATTTGGGAACTAGCTTCTTTATATTGACAGGGGGAGAGCCTTTGGTTTATAGAGATCCTGCCTTGGGAAAACAAGAAAAAAGAGGAGATCATTTCTTTAGGGTTGTTGATATGATTAGAGGAGTTTATGAAGGCAGAGATGTTCAACCAAAGATTTTAACTTTTGATGATGTGGCGCTTATTACTCCTGAGATTGCAGAGAAATTTGCAGAAAGAGGGGTTGGACTTTGTACAAAAGGAGATACTTTAATTCCAGAACTGCAAGATTATAAAGTTAATCAAGTTGGGGCATTTGAGAGGATGCAAAGAGGTTATCAGAATTTGAGGGATGCTGGCTATGGTAAAGACCCTGGGCTTAGATTGGTTGTTAATTCTGTTTTGGATCAAACAACTTTTGATGGAATGGTAGATCTTCATATGTGGGTAATGGGAAATGGTTTTGATCATTCAATTGTTCCTGTGCATTATTGTGGGGCTGCTGTTGGGGAAGAGCAGGAGTTAGGAGTGCATTCACCTCATGTGAAAGTTCTTTATGATTTAATTTCTAGAATAGATGCGGAACAGTTTGGAGTGGATTGGGATCCTTGGTCTGCATTTAGCTATAATAAAACTTGCAACAGAAATAGGTCTGGACTGCATATTAGGGCAAGCGGTGATGTGACTGCTTGTTCTGAATCTCCTGGAAGAGATGAAACAGATAGATATACTTTTGGGAACATATTTGATGAAGGATTTTCATTGAAGGGAGTTGTTCAAGGGCAGGAATTGAATGAATATAGAAAGGAATTTCTAGGAGGGGATGGTGTGTATGTTTGCTCTCCAGATGTTTGCGATCTTCATGCAAATGACTTATGTTTAGGAGGTTGTGCAACTCGTTCTGCATATTCTAAGATGGATGTTGATACTGGATTAATTTCTACAAATGATAATCCTCATAATTACAGCCAAAGAAGAGAAGATCCTTTGTGCCCTGCGTGGACTGTACTTGCGCAAAGGCAAGGAGTTCTTAGAGAAGGTCTTCTTGAGGAAATTCATGGAAGATTATTGAAGAATAGCGATTCAATAGACTCTGGACAATATCCATTTGTTGGTACTGGAAATAACTAAAATTTAGAGATAACATGATAAAACCAAAAGAATTTTATGATGCTCTTATTGAAAGAGGAGTCGACTTTTTTACAGGAGTTCCAGATTCTTTGTTAAAGGATTTTGGAGCTTATGTTATGGATAATGCTCCTTCTGATAGACATATTATTACTGCTAATGAAGGCTCTGCAGTTGCTCGCACAATTGGGCACCACATAGGAACTGGAAAAATAGGCCTTGTATACATGCAGAATTCTGGGCAGGGAAATGCTGTAAATCCATTAGTTTCTTCTGCAGATAAAGATGTTTATAGTATTCCAATGATATTGTTAATTGGATGGAGGGGTGAGCCTGGAAAGAAAGATGAACCACAGCATGTTAAACAGGGAAAAATTACCCTTGGTTTGTTAGATACTCTTGGGATTGAGAAGTTGGTTTTGTCTGATAATATAGAAGATGCCAGAAAAGAAATTGATACTGCTGTGGATTATGCGAGAGAACATAATGAGCCTTATGGTATTGTTGTAAAAGCAGATACTTTTGAAGAGTATAAATTGCAAAAAGGTGGGAAGACAAATTATGAGCTTGATAGGGAAAGTGCTTTGAAAATTGTTGTTGGTGAGATTTCTGATAGAGATATTGTTGTATCTACTACTGGAAAGACATCTAGAGAGCTTTTTGAATTAAGAGAGGGGTTGGGAGAGGGACATGGAAGAGACTTTTTGTGTGTTGGAAATATGGGTCATGCATCTAGTATTGCTGATGAAGTTGCGGGAAGTAGGAGAGACAGAAATGTTTACTGCTTTGATGGTGATGGGGCCTTGATTATGCATATGGGTGCTTTAACAGATGTTGGCAAAAAAGGAAATAAAAACTTCAAGCATATTGTTTTTAACAATGGTAGCCATGATAGTGTTGGAGGGCAACCAACTGCTGGATTTGATATTGATATTCTTGGAATTGCAAAAGCCTGCGGATATAAAGAAGCTTGGAGAGCTGAAACTGCTGAAGAGATTAAAGAAAGAATGAAGGCATTACAGGAGACAGAAGGTCCTTCTTTGCTTGAGATAAGAGTTAATAAAGGAGCGAGAAAAGATTTGGGAAGACCTACGACAAGTCCAATAGAGAATAAACATAGTTTTATGGAATTTTTATCTGAATGATGGAAGAAAAAGAATATTCTAGGGTTGAAGAATTAGAAGGTATTTTGGATGAAATTGGAGCTAAAAGGATTTTTTTAGTTAGTGGGAAAGGGTCTTATAAATCTTCTGGAGCTGAGTCAAAATTGTTTGGTATTTTAGGGGAGCATACCAGGTTTTACGATTTTGATGTTAATCCGAAGATTGAAGATGTTAGGAGAGGGATTTCATTGTTTAAATCTAGAGATTATGATTTGATTGTTGGTGTTGGTGGAGGCAGTGTGATGGATATGGCTAAATTAATTGGTGTTCTTTCTGCTCAATCAAGAGATGCCTTAAAATATATTGAAGGTGAAAGAGAAATTGGGGGACCTGGAAGGCCTGTTGTGGCAATTCCAACTACTGCTGGATCTGGGGCAGAAGCCACAGGCTTTGCAGTTGTTTATGTTAATGGGAAAAAGTATTCTTTGGCGCATGAATTGATGAAACCAGAGCATGTTGTTCTGGATCCTTCTTTGACTTTTACAATGCCAAGAAATTTGGCTGCTGTAAGTGGAATGGATGCTTTGAGTCAGGCTATTGAGAGCTATTGGTCTGTTAATTCTACCGAAGAATCATCAAGGTACTCAAGGGAGGCTATGCAAATTATTCTAGAAAATATTGTTGATTCTGTTAATCACAATGAAGAAGAAGCAAGAAGAGCTATGGTGGGGGCTGCAAATCTTTCTGGAAAGGCCATTGACACTACTAAGACAACTGCACCTCATGCATTGTCATATACATTTACTACTGAGCTTGGAATTTCACATGGACATGCTGTTGGTTTGACATTAGGCCAGGTATTAAAATACAATGCTGGAGTAACAGAAAGGGATTGTAATGATCTTAGAGGGTTTAATTATGTTAGACAAAGGATTAGTGAAGTATGTTATTTTCTTGGGGCTGAAAATCCTGAAGTAGCTAGTGAGAAAATTAAGGAATTAATGGAAGAAGTTGGTTTAGAAACTGATTTTAAAAAGTTAGGAATTGATTATTCTGTGATTGATAAGGCTGTGGATGGTGTTAATATTGAGCGTTTGAAAAATAATCCTAGACTATTTGAAGATAAAGGGGGGTTGAAGAAAGTCATTATTGACTAGGAAGGTAAATTTATATAGTAATTATATATAATTATAAAATGGTGAAGAAATATAATTTTGTTATTGTTGTATTGGATGGTGCTAGGCTTGAATTTATTAAAGATTTGAGGAACTTTAAATCTCTTTGTGAGAAAGGGACTTTTTTTTCTAAGATGATTACTTATGGGGCTCAAACAGTTATGTCGATGCATGCTACTTTTACTGGAATCTATGGTAATATTAATGGGGCTGATAATTATTTTGGGAGTGCATTGTTTAGAAATAAATCTTGCAAAACACTTGCTCAGTATCTAAAAGATGATGGATATTACACATTGGGAGATACTATTAATGAAATTGTTGTTCCTGGGCAAGGATTTGAAGAATTGAGAATACATGATGAGAAAAAAGATGATTTGACAGAAAGACATAAAGAAATGATTAAGGAGGTTGTTAAATTAAGGGACGAAGATAAAAATTTTTTCTTGTATGTTCATTATAGCAATATTCACACTGGAATGGTTAAGACTGTTTTGAAGAAATATGGAGATTTTGAAAAAGATTATTTTGCTAATAAGGAAAAGAACATTGAGAATTATAAAAAGTACGTTGGAGAAGCTGACACATATGTTGGAGAATTATTGAAAACCTGTGAAGAAGTTGATTTGTTTAAAGACACTATTTTTATTGTTATGTCTGACCATGGGTCAAGTGTTGGGGATAAAATTGGGGAGATTGGATACGGGAGGTATTGTTATGATTATACTATGAATGCTTTTTCAATTTTTGTCGGGCCGGAAATTTTTTCAGTTAAAGAAGTCAATAAGGTTAGCAGAACTGTTGATATTTTACCGACGATTTTGGATATTTTAAAACTAGAAGAAGATAAGAAGCATAGAAAAGTTAATGGAAAATCTCTGCTTCCTCTTATTGATAATAATGAGAAAAGAATTGCTTACTCTGAATCTGCAGGTCTTGTTGATCCTTATCCAACAAAAGATAAACCATTGTTGAAATGTGTAAGACAAGGAGATTGGAAATTAATATACAATGTAAAGACTGGAGAGAAAGAACTTTATAATCTGACTGAAGATGAGAAAGAAAATGAAAATATTTTTGAGAAAAATTCTGAAAAGACAGAAGAGATGTTTGCTGAAATAGTTAAATTAAATCCAGAGATGCAAAAATGATAAAGAAAGCAGTAATATTGGCAGGAGGATTGTCAGAAAGGATGAATGGGTATGCTGATTCTGTAATTAAATGTTTACTTCCAATTGGTAATGAGACTATTCTGGGAAGGACAATAAAGATGCTTAAGAAGAATGGAGTTGAAGATATTGTCCTTATTATTGGGTATAAAGCAGAAGAGGTGAAGAAGGAATTTGGAGATAGTGTTAGATATGTTGAAGAGCCTTTTTATACAAAAGAAGGTATGCTTGACTCTCTGCATTATGCGGCACATGAATTTAATGAACCTTGTTTGTTTTCCTATGCTGATTCTGTTTTTAATGAAGATGTTTTAAAAAAAATAATTGAAAGTGAGAAAAAAGATGTTGTTTGTTTATTGAGTAAGAAGAAAGTTGATGAGGAAGCTGAAAAAATTAGATTTATAGACAGTAAGATTATTGAATGCAGTAAGGAAATTCCTATTGATAAAGCAGATAGCCAGTTTACTGGGATGATTAAATTATCTGAAAAAGGATCTGAAATAGTTAGAGAAACTTTGAACTCCTTAAAAGAATCTGATGAAATTGAATATAAGAATGTTAGGGACCTAATAACAATCATGGCGAATAATGGGAATTCTATACCTTTTGAAGAAGTAGAAGCTGATGATTGGATGGAGATAGACTTCTTGCATGAATATGAGTTTGCTAAAAAACAGTTTGTTACACAGTAAGATACAAATTCTTATAAAGACGATTTAATCGTAGATTTAATGAGAATCTGCCATGTTTGTCCGTTTTATACTCCTGCAATTGGGGGAGTTAAGCAAGTTGTTGAAGAGCTTGCGGAGAGGCAAGTGAAAGAAGGGTATGATGTTCATGTTTTTACAAGTGATTGGGATAAATACAAAAGGATTTCGAAAAAGTATGAAGTTATCAATGGAGTTAAAGTCCATAGATGCAAACACTATGTGAAGATTGCTAATTTTGCTAGTTTTTGGCCTTCTGTTTTTTCCAAGTTAATTAAAGGAAAGTTTGATATTATTCATAGCCATGTTTTTGGACACCCTCATTTTGTTTTGGCTGCTTTAGGTGCAAAGCTATCTAGGGCAAAGCATGTTCATACAACTCATTGTCCTTGGAGTGATGCTCATAGGTCTTTTACTGGAAAGATTGGGCTTGTTGTTAGTTATAATGTTTTCTCTAGACTTGCTTTGAAGTTTACTGATAAAGTGATTGCAATAACACCTTGGGAATTTAATTTTATAAAAAGATTTGGAGGGAAGCAGGAGCAAATTGAAAATCTTCCTAACGGAATGGCCGAGATTTTCTTTTCTAAAATCAAAGGTAATGATTTTAAGAGGAAGAACGGGATTGAAGGAGATTTGGTTTTGTTTTTTGGGAGATTGAATCCTGTTAAGGCACCTGATAAATTTGTTGAAATTGCAAAGCTTGTTTTGAAGGAGAGGCCGAAGGCAAAATTTGTTGTTAGAGGACCTGATGAAGGTATGAGAGAAATTGTTAAGAAAAAGATTGGAGATGAGAAGAGGATTTTGCTGTTGGATGAGACAAGAGATAGGAAAGAGATTGTTAAAATGTATCAATCTGCAGATGTTCATGTTTTGCCGAGTTATAGAGAAGGCTTGCCTTTGACAATGTTTGAGGCGATGGCTGTAGGACTCCCGGTAGTTGCATCTCCTGTGAATGGAGTGCCTTATGAGATGAAAGAACCTGAAAATGGTTTTTTAGTTGATTATGGAGATAATGAGGGCTTTGCTAAAAGAATAATTCAGCTGCTTGATGATAAAAAGCTTAGGGCTAAGATTGGAAAGAATAATATAAAGAGGAGTGAGAAATATCGGTGGGATTTTATTAATGAAAAGACTATGGGGTTGTATGAAAAGCTTATTCAGCGGCATGGTTCATCTTGACGTCTTTGAATCCGAGGCCAGTAGCTTCAACAATTTCATTCTTTATTGCGACCCTTTTCTTGTTAGCTTCCCTTATTTTAATTGCTCTTCTGCCTACTTCTTCCAATCCAAGAAGGCCTTCTCTTCCTTTTCTTATGTCAGATTCAAGGTCCCAGATTTCACCATTGAATTTATGTAAATCATCGAGCCATTCTTGTTTTATTTCTATTCCTTTAGATTTGAAAGACTCTAGGGCTTTTTCATATTCTGCATATTCTTCTTTTAAATGGGGCTCGCCAATTCTCTCTATTTTTAGTTTTACTATTGACATTCTGTCTAAAATCTCTGGTAGTGGCATTTCCATGTTTTCTAATGAAAATAAAGGTTTAAATATGTTATTCTATCCGAAAATATATGATAGATGTTGTTATAACGAGTTTTAAAGAGCCTAAGACAATTGGAAGGGCAATAGAAGGATTTTTGAAGCAAGATGTGAAAGAGAAAACGAAGATTTGGGTTGTTGCTCCTGATGAGGAGACCTTAAATGTTGCTAAAAAATATAAGAATGTTGGGACATTTGTTGACCCTGGGAAAGGGAAGAGTTTTGCTTTGAATGAAATTTTAGGGAAATTGAAAGGTGATATAATTGTTTTGTCTGATGGAGATGTTTTTGTTGAAGATAATAGTTTGAAGTATATTTTGGAATTGTTTGAAAATCCTAAAATGGGTTGTGTGACTGGAAGGCCTGTTAGTATTGATTCTAGGCAGACAGTGTTTGGATATTGGAGTCATTTGTTATGTGATGCTGGGGCACATGGAGCAAGGCTGAAAAGGGCAAAGAAAAGAGAATTTTTGGAATGTTCTGGATATTACTGGGCTTTTAGAAATAAAGTAATAAAGGAATTTCCATTGGATGTTGCAGAAGATACTGTTGTTCCTTTTTTATTTAAAGAGAAAGGGTATGAAATTGGGTATGCTGATAAAGCAAAGGTTTATGTTGGTTTTCCTAAGAATTTGAGAGAATTTATTGAGCAAAAGAAAAGAACTGCTAAAGCTCATGATACTCTTGGAAAATATGTTGATATTAAAAATATTCCTAAAACGAAATCTTTTAAGAATGAGTTGTTTGAGGGGCATAGGGCTTTGTTTTATCCTAAGACTATGAAAGAAGTTATTTACACTTTAGGGTTGTTTCCTACTAGATTGTATATTTGGGCTCTTGTTTTTTATCATACGAGATTTAAAGGAAGCCACTATGAAGATGCTTGGACTCGGATCGAAAGCACAAAACAATATAAATAGTGTTAGGTAATGTATTTGCATGGAAGAAATTGAAGAGAATGAGGTTAAAGAGCAGAATGATTTTGTCGAGGACAAATCTGGAGAAATTGTTTTGGGAGGGCGCGATAAGATAAAGAATTGGTTGAAGGATTATGAGAATTTGATTTTGATTGGAGTTATAATTTTTGCGCTTGCTATTAGATGGTTTTATTTTTCTCTGACGATGACACAGCCTTTGTGGTGGGATGAGTTAGCATATGGTTCTTTAGCTAAGAATTTTATTACCCATGCTTGGGACGGAACTTCGTTGATAATTGGAGAGACTTTGATTAGGCCCTTGCTTTTCCCATATTTGTGGAGCATTCTTATGAGATTTGGAATAGGTGAAGTAGGGGTTAGATTCTTTCTAGAGTTTGTGCCGTCTATACTCTCTGTTGTGTTTGTTTATTTAGTTGGGAAAGAAGTTTATAGCAAGAGGGTTGGATTGATTGGGGCTTTTATCTTTTCTACATTGTGGATTCATCTCTTTTATACTGGAAGATTATTGACAAATGTTCCTGCACTTGTTTTTCTTTTTGCTAGTGTTTATTATTTTATTAAATCAACTAAGACTGGATTTGTCCCTACTTATTTTGCTATATCTTTGATTTTGTTGAGTATTAGTTCTTTGATTAGATATCCTAATGCTTTGGTGTTTTTTGTTTTCTTGTGCTTTTTGATTCTGACCTTGAGGTTTAATCTTGTTAAGAATAAGAAGTTTTGGTATTCTGGGATAATTGGTATTGCTCCGATGTTGTTATTTTTTGTTTATAATCTTATTACTTCAGGGCATATATTTCCTGCTTTGAGCGGAACTGGAGGGGCTGCCAGCTCGTCAGTTGCGTATCATGTTTTGAATTTTATTCCTACATATCTTGCTCCAGGAGTTTCTACAAATTTTGCATACTTTTCTAATTTAGGACTTATAATGCAATCTGTATTTTTGATTGCATTTCAAATTGGGTTAATTGTTGTTTTATTTGGGCTTTTTACGGGTTATGACAGAATCTCTAGAAAAAAAGACTTGCAAGGGCATTTGATCTTGCTTTTGGTTTTCGCGGCTATTTTTGGTTATTTTATATTTATGATTAGGGGGGCTGAAGATAGATGGCTTTTCCCTGCAAGTTTGAGTCTTGTGCTTTTTGCAGGAGTTGGATTGGATTATTTGTATAGGAAAGTGAGGAAATATAATAAACAGATTGCTTATGTGCTTTTGATAATTGTTTTAACTCTTGGAGCTTATGGGCAGATAAATTTTGCAGATGATCTGATAAGAAATAAAAAAGAGAGCTTTTTGCAAATTCAACAGGGTTTTGAATGGATTAAAGAGAATACTCCACCAGATAGTGTTATATTAGGGCAAGGAATAGAAGTTTATTCTTTGTATTACTCAGAGAGGTTTTATGCGCGATTGCCTAAGACTATGGAAGAAGTTGATGATATTGAAGCTGATTATCTTGTCACGCATATTTTTACAGGACAGCCAGGTTATATTCAAGAGTATTTAATAGCGAACCAAGATAAATGGGTTCCTGTGAATGTATTTTTCCTTGATAAGGAGCAGACACAACCTGCATTTGTGATTTATCAGAGAGTTTAGAATGAGAAAGAAAAAAGACTATTATGAATATTGGAACAAAGTGAATCCTGAGAAGACTGAGTTACTGGATAGGGAAAAGCAGCCTTTAGAAATTTTATCTAGAATTTTGAAAGGCAAAGAAAAGGTTTTGGATCTTGGCTGTGCTGAGGGTGACTTTCTTTTGGAAGTTCAAAAGAGGTTTCCTAATGTGGAAGTGAAGGGGATTGATTATTCTAAAAAGCAACTTGAAGTTGCTAAGAAAAAAGGGTTGAACGTTTCTTTCGGGGATTTTGAAAAAGGTGTTAAAGAGAAAGCAAAGGGTTTTGATGTTGCTTATGCAGGAGAATTGATAGAACATCTTTATAATCCTGACTTGTTTTTGGAGGAGGCAAATAGAGTACTGAAAGATTCTGGCTTTTTGATATTAACAACTCCAAATTTGTGTGCTTGGTTTAATCGTGTCTTTATGCTATTAGGGATTCAGCCTTTGTTTTTGGAGCCTTCTACGAAATCTAAACTTGTGGGAGCTGGAGTTTTGAAGAAATTTAAAAAGGAGCCACAGCCAGTTGGACATGTTAGGATTTTTACTAAAGAAGCTTTGGAAGATCTGTTAGAGATGCATGGGTTTGAAGTTGTGGAGATGAAAGGTTCGATTTATGAAGAGGGCTTGCCTGATAAGGTTTTGAAAATTGATAAGATTTTTAAGAAATATCCTAAATTATCTTCTAGGTTTGTGGTTTTGGCTAAAAAGGTTAAGGATGTTTGAGTATAATAATATTTAAAAATACTTGAATTGTGGGATTTTTATGGAAGATAGGACATTTACAGAGGATGAAAGTGCAAGGTTGCAAGGATTGATAGATCAGATTGTTGAGATTACAGGACCAGGGCTTGATGGGAACTTACCTCCTGCACTTTATAATGGTTTTAGGAGATTTGAACCTACAAATTGTGTAGATGGAGTTCCTGTTCTAAAAGGAAAGCCGAGTGTTATTTTAAGTTTAAGAGGGGAAGGTGCTATTTATCCAAATAGAGAGTGGATAATTGGAGGAAGAGTTCCTAAGGGTGTATTTGATGAGACTGTAACATTGGGAGAGAAATTTAAATCAGAACTTGGAGTGGATGTTGATATAGATGAAACTTCATATATAGGAAGAGGAAGAATGCTTTTGCCAGCAGGTACAAGAGACAATAGAAATGATCATACAATTAATACTCCTGCTAGTGTTTATGCTGTTGGAATTCCACAAGGGGCTGTTGATAACATAAGGTCTGGAGATGGCAATAAGAGATGGGGTGTTATAAGTGCTGGAGATTTAGCACGAGATGAATCTCTTCATCCATATGTTAGATTTGCTTCTGCAGTTGCAATTGATAGAATTCATGGATATGGGTGGAGATCTGAATTGCCTACTGAATTCAGAGATGTTGGTTATCCTTCTGTGCAAGAAGGGCTTGGAGAACTTCCATTTATACCTCTAAGAATGGAAGAAAGTCCAATTGATTGATATTTCTTATAAGTGTTGCATCATAATAATATTTAAAAAGAATTTTTCTTAGAGAAAGAGATGAAGGTGTTAATAACTGGAGGTGCGGGATTTTTAGGAAGCAATCTTGCTAGAAGATTTTTGAAGCAAGGAGCTAGCGTGATTTTGTGCGATAATCTTTCTAGGAGGGGGGCTGAGCTGAATTATGAGAAGTTGAAAAATGATTTTCCGTTTATTAAAAATTATGAAGTTGAAATAAATGATGTTCCGTCTGTGCTTGTCAAGGAGAAGCCAGACATAGTTTATCATTTTGCAGCGCAAGTTGCTGTGACTAAGAGCGTGATTAGCCCTGTTAGTGATTTTAAAATAAATGCTGAGGGAACTTTTAATGTTGCGAGAACTTGCCATGAACTGGGAATTCCCTTGGTTTATACTTCTACAAACAAGGTTTTTGGAGAAAATGTTAATAATGTTCCTTTGAAAGAGCTGGAAACGAGGTATGACTTTGATGGGGAATTGGCTGGAAAAGGGATTCATGAGGAATTTCCTGTTGATTCTAAGAAACATACACCATATGGGGCTTCTAAGCTAGTTGGTGACATATATGTTAGGGAATATGGAGGGGTTGTTAATAGGTGCTCTTGTATGTATGGAGAAAATCAGTATGGAATAATTGATCAAGGATGGGTTAGTTATTTCATTAGGCAGAAGCATCTTGGGGAAGAGACCACTATTTTTGGAGATGGGAAGCAAATAAGAGATTTGGTTTATATTGATGATGTTCTTGATTTATTGATATTGGAAGGGCAGGCTTTGATTAGTGGAGAGCCAGATATAAAGGGGGAAGTGTTTAATGTTGGGGGAGGGCATGATAAGACTGTTTCCTTGTTGGAATTGTGCCAGAAACTTGATATAAACCCAGGGTTTGCTGATTGGAGGCCTTCTGATCAGAAAGTTTTCTATTGTGATATTTCAAAAGCAAAAAAGGTTTTGGGATGGGAGCCAAAAGTTTCTGTTGATGAAGGCATTGCAAAACTTAAAGCTTGGACAGAGCAAAATATTTTTAAAGAGCAGTAAACCTTAGAAATGATGGATAAGAAAAAAGTTTTTTTGATTTATGAGTTTTTGTCTGAGCAAGGAGGGTTGGAAAGGGAGATTATTAATCATGCTAATTTTTTGGAGGAAAAAGGATATGAAGTTAAAGTTTTGACTTGCCATTTTGATAAGAAGATTTTGGAGCAATTGCCTTTTGGAGATATTAAGATAGAATCTATTTCTAAATTCAAGACAGGGGTTGAATGGTTGGACATGGGTTTGTGCTTTTTGGGTTTTAATAATTTGAGGGAACAGGAGCCGGATGCATTTTTGAGTTATAGTTTTCCTAGTAATTTTTTGATTAGGAAGAAGAAAGGAACAAAGATTGATTATGTTAATCATTTTCCGCATTATCTTTACCTTAATGATAAAGAGAAGCTTGAGTGGGCTTCTGGGACGCAAGGTGCAAAGAGGTGGATAACTGTTGCTATGTCCTGGTTTTTAGGAGATTGGATGAAGAGGCTTGACAAGAAATTGCTTTTAACAAATAAGTTGATTTTTATGAATAGTGAGTTTACTAAGAAGAAGTTAGATAAGCTTTATGGTTTGAAAGATACTAAAGTAAGTACTCCTCCTTTGGATCCTAGGTTTGACAAGCCTTCTGATAAGAAAATTAAAGAGAAATTTATTTTTAGTTCTAGCAGAATTATTCCTGACAAGAAATATGAGTGGCTTATTGAATCTATGGTTTCTATGAAGCATAAGATTCCTTTGTATCTTGCTGGGAGTGTTGAAGATAATTATAAGAAAAGTTTATTGGCTTTGGCTTCTGAGAAGAAAGTGGAGCTTAAGTTTTTAGGGAGATTGAATACTGATGAGATAAAAGTTTATTATGGGGCTGCTGAAGTATTTGCTTTTCCAACTCCTGGAGAGGATTTTGGACTTGTGCCTGCTGAAAGCATGGCTTGCGGGACGCCTGTGATTGTTTGGGGGGATGGGGCTGGGCCAACAGAGCAAGTTATCGACGGTAAAACTGGATATCATGCAAAGCCTTATGATAAAAATGACTTTGCTGCTAAAATGGATAAAGTGATTGATACTGGAATGAAAAAGAAGAATAGGGCTAAGATTATTAATTCTGCTAAAAGGTTTTCTGCTGGAGAAGTTAAGAAAGGATTTATGAAAGAAGTTGATAGATTATTTTCTTTTGGCTCTTAGGACCCAGCTCTTGTGGGTTCCTGGGACGTATTGTTCTTTTACCCAGCTCTTTCTGATTCCGGAGTTAACTCTTACAAGTTGATGATAAATCATTGAAGAGCCCATTATTCCAAGCCAAGTGAAGATGCCAATTAGGGCTTTTATTCTTTTTACCTTGTGGAGATTTTTGAATAAGAAGAATAGAACTGGGAAATGAAAGTTGAGAACATTGAAATCTAACTGAGGATATTTTTTTACTATTTGTTCTCTTGAGATTGCTGTTCTCTTTTTTTGTTTTATTATGTCTTTGAAAGCTGCTTCTTTGTAAGAAGCTTGCATTCTTGGGAGATATTCTGATTCTGCAAGTCTTAATTCGAATCCTTGATTTAATACGTCTAATGCGCGCTCCCAGGCATCACCAAGGGTTTCATTGTCTTTGTATAATTCGCGTCTCATGATATTTAATTCAAATGGAAAATTATTGTTTTTAGAGTCTGCGTAGAGCTTGCCGTTTTTTCTGACTGAATGATATTTTTTTAGATATTCTATCCAGAAATATGATGTCCATGCGATTGCGAGGAAAGCCATAGATCTATTTGTTTTTGCGTTTTCTGAGGACCATTCTACTGGATAAGATTCTAAGATTCCGCCTAGTTTGGGGTCGTCATCGAACCATTTTATCATTTTTTTTAAGTCTGGGGAGTTGTAAACTTTAAAGTGCCAGTCAGCGTCGTGGATTATTAAAATGTCCCCCGTTATCTTGGGGAAAACTAGATTTAGGACATGGGCCTTTCCTTTTCTTTCATTGAGTTCTACATATTTGAAAACCTTGGGCTTCTTTTTTTGAAATTCTTTTACTATCTCTAGTGTGCCGTCTGTGCATCCGTCCAAACCTAGAACGACTTCGTAGTTTGGGTAGGGTAAATCGAGAAGGGGAGTGAGAGCTTTTCTGATTATTTTTTCTTCGTTATGGGCTGAGATTAAGAATGATAGTTTTTTCATTTTAATGGTGTATTTTTATTTGCTCTGGTAGCGAATCATAAAGCTTAATAAATCTTTTGAATGGGGAGTACATTAGTCTTAGTCTTATGATTGAAAGGAACATTTGCAATATTACGCGAAACATTCCCCTTATTTTTGAACCTGAAATGTCATACCAGGTGGTTGGGATTTCTTTTATTCTGAATCCTTTTTTTCTTAAGGTGTATAAGAGATCTATGTCAAAAGCCCATGCTGTGATACTTAAATTGGTTAGGACAGAGGATACTGCATTTCTTGTGAATAGTTTTGCACCGCATTGGGTGTCTTTTATTGGGAGAAGGAGTATGGATCTTAAGAGAAAATTGAAACCCCAACTTGTTATTTTTCTTTTAGTGCTTGTTTCTACTTTGGATTGGGACAAACCACGACTTGCGATTGTGCAATCTGCAGAACCTAGAGACGTAATTAGTTTATAGAATGCTTCTGGTGGGGTTGCCATGTCTGCATCTACGAAGCCAATCAGGTCATAAGGTTTTTTGAGAGCGTCTTTGAATCCTTCTACTACTGCAAAACCTTTCCCACCTTGTTTGAAATTTAAGTAGGTTATGTTCTCATTTTGTTTTTTAGCAGTTTTTACAACTTCTTCTGTATTGTCTTTGGTGTTGTTTATTATTACTGAAATTTCGTAGTTTAACACATTATTTTCTTTTAACTTTTCAAAGAAGTCTGAGTAAGATTTTAGAGTGTTACCGATTCGAGTTTCCTCATTGTGAGCAGGGATTATTATTAGTACACTTGAGACCATTGAGATATGTGAAAGTTAGGTGTTTTAAATTTATATGAGGTACAATTTATATATACTAAGTTCCAGGGTTGAATATGGAAAATAAGGTACTTGATAAGACTATAGATTCTATTTTTGATTTGGGGAAGACGAAAGTTTATTTGATTGCGATTGTGGTTATGGGGTTTGTTTTGAGATTAATTGCTGCGATTAATTTATCTGTTGCTGCGGATGATATGCATTTTGTTACACATGCTGTAAACTTTTTGTCTGCTGACAGGCTTGTTACATATGATCAATCTTCTGGGCTGTGGTTTGCTTTTACAAGTATTATGTATAATTTATTTGGAATGACTCAGCTGACTTCTAGGATTGCTGCTTTGGTTTTTGGGACATTGACAATATTAGTTATTTATCTTCTGACTAAAGAATTTTTCAATGAGAGAGTTGGCTTGATTGCTGCTTTTCTTTTGGCTATTGCTCCATTTCATATTAGGAATACACTTGCGGAAATGGATGTTATGATAATGTTTTTTGTTTTGCTGGGAATGTTTTTGTTTGTCAGAGCTATCAAGACTGGAAAGGCAACAGGTTTTGCATTGAGCGGGTTGTTCATAGGTGTTTCTATTTATACTAAAGTTTATTCTCTCTTGTTTATTCCTTCTCTATTATTGTATTCTGCTTGGTTTTATCGATGGAAAAAGAGAGTTATTTTTAGTAAGAAGAATGTTAAAATGATTTTGATTTTCCTGCTTGTGATTTTTATATTTACTGTTCCTGCTTTAACTCACAATTATTTATTGTATAAAGATAAGGGTTTTATGGATTTGCAGTTTACTAGAACAACAGGGCTTGGGAAGGATATTTCTGAGCAGCATTATGGGTGGGATGTGCAGTTTGATGCTAAGAATTCTTGGAAAGGTTTGATTTTGGGAGATACCAAGCATATTGCTTCTGGAACTCCTCTTTTACTAGGGGCGGTTAATTTTATTAGGATAGGAGATCCCTTTAATTTTTACCTTGGCCTGTTGGGGATGTTTTTGATATTATTTTATAGGAAGGAATATAGAAAGTATCTTGTTTTCTTTTTGTTAAGTATTGCTTTTGTTTTACCTTTTTTGGCTTCTATTATACTTTTGCCGAAACACTTCTTGTTTTTAGAGTTGCTGTTAATCCCTGCTAGTGCTCTTGCTGTGAAAGACATTGGATCCTGGCTTTCTAGGAAATTCAATAAGAGATTACTGAAAAGTCTTTTGATAGTTCTGCTTATTGTGATTCTGATATTTATTGGTATGCCTAATAAATCTAATGTGGAGCATGTTTATGGTAAGAGTCATGTTGCGCAGATGATTGAGTTTAGGGAAGAGAAAACAGAGATTAATTCCCTTTTAGTTGGAGACAGCAGAATTTATAGGGGGAGAATAAACTGGGCACTTCAGGGAAGGCCTTATTTAGAAGGAACCGAGTTTCTGTCTTTTTTGAATAGTGAGGAACAGATGGGAGGTAATAAAATTCCTGTGGATGTTTACTTTTTTGAATGTGTTCCAGATGATTGTGGGTGGGGGACTGTCAAAAACCAGCCAGAGTTTAATGCTTCTATGGAGGTATTGACTAATTTATTTGTAGAGCAGGGAACCTTGATGGAGACGATTAAGGAACCTATTGAAGAAAGATCATATTACCCCTTGATTTCTGGAGATAATTTATATTCAACAATTAGGGTTTATCATTCGAAAATTCTTGTTAAGGATTCTATTTTTGGTCTTGCTCTTAGGTCAAAGAACTGGTTCTTGTATGATATAGGATATGAGCCTAAATGGGACCAGTTTGATTATTATAATACTCGTAATGGAATTGATTTGTTATTGGACAAGTTTGCGCATTTGATTGTTTGGCTGGCAGTAATCATTACATTTTTAAGTCCCTTTTATGTGGTTTATCTCCTGATTAAAAAATGAAAACGTTATCTATAATTGTTCCTGTTTATAATGAAGAGAGGACTATTGAGAAAATTCTTGATAAAGTGGGCAGAGTCAAACTGAAGTTGGACAAAGAGATTATAATTGTTGATGATGGTAGCGTTGACAAGTCAAAAGATATTATTGAGAAGTATATAGCAGGTAAGAAGAAAGGAATGAGGTTTCAATTTTTTTCTAAGGAAAATGGGGGCAAGGGTAGTGCGGTAAGGAAAGGAATTGAGATGGCTACTGGAGACATTATAACGATACAGGATGCTGACTTGGAGTATGATCCAAATGATTATGGGAAACTGATTGAACCAATTTTGAATAGGACAGAGAAGGTTGTTTATGGTTCAAGATTTTCAGGAGAATTTGAGCCAATGTATAAATTGTATTATTTGGGGAATAAATTCTTGACTTTGTTGACTCAAGTTCTTTATAAAACTAAAATTACAGATATGGAGACCTGTTATAAAGTTTTCAAATCTGATGTTATAAAAAATATAAAGATTGGGTCAAACGGGTTTGACATGGAGCCTGAGATTACTTCTAAGATACTTAAAAAAGGTATAAAGATAAAAGAAATGCCCATTTCTTACTCCCCTAGAAGCATAGAAGACGGGAAGAAGATCGGATGGAGAGATGGTTTAAAGGCTATTTGGATTCTTTTGTATTATAGGATTCATGATTAGGCTTTTTATTAAAGAGGAATAAAGATCCCCAGAGGAAGATTGCTGCTGAGGTTACAAGTGCAACTGAGAATTCCATTAGGGTGTCATTAAAGTAACTTAAGAGTATAATTTGTATTATGATGAATATGAATAATATGTAATAGTTTTTTATTGCTCCTTTTGAAAGTTTGTAAAGTAGGATAAGGTTTGTGAATGAGATTAGACTAATAGCAATTGCTGGGAAAATCAGGATTGGCTCGATCATTGGGATGTATCTTCCTGAAAAGATTCTTATTAGTAGCCCTGGGATTAGGTAGATGACAGAGAGAGATACAAAGATGCAGAAACTTAGTATTGAAGAAGATGTTAGTAATACATTGTCAGGGCCTCTTTTCTCATTTGATTCGGTTGCTAATGGGAACATTGCTTTTGAAATTGGTAAAGTTCCGAAGTATATTATTTTTGAAAGGGTTGATGCTATTGCGTAATATCCTGCGACGTCTGCTGGGAAAAAGATTCTTGCCATTATAACGTCGAGGCTGAAGAATAAGATTACAGTCAAGATTACTACAAAAACAGGGGTTGTGTATCCATAAATCCCAGAAGTTGAAGCTTTCTTTTCCTTTGATGAGAGGACTCCGCGTATGCTTACGAACGAAGCAAGAAGAGAAATGGAAACTCCGAGAATTGTTGCAATTATTGCTCCATAGATTAACCAGCCAGCTAGAACAAGAAGAATTGCAAAAACAAACTTCATTGATGATTCTATTATCATGTTAAAGCCGAGGGTTTTGAATCTCTTTTTTCCTTGAAGGACTCCACGACCAATTGGCAACATGAAGGATGTGAAAATCATTAGGCCTGTTACTCCAAGTAATGCATATTCAATGTTTAATAGGTTAGAGAGGAAGATTGCAATTATTAAATAGATTAAGAAGAGGTAAAGAGCAAATGTAACTGATTTTTTTATAGATTTTTTAACTAGGTTTTTTATTTTTCCGAGGTCTTTTTCTTTTGTTGAATATCTGGAAACCACGAGCTGAATTGATTCTGTGAAAACTCCTAAAATGTAAAGTATTGCGTAAAGAGTTACAAGAATTCCGTACTCTGCTACTGGAAGCATTCTTGCCATGGCAAAATGGAAGAAATAGTTTAGGGCAAAATAAATATTAATTGTGACTAAAAGAATTAAACTTCCTCTAACTATTCCATTTTGCAGTAATTTTTTTATCATCAGAAAATTCCTTGCTTAAATATTAAAAATCCTAAGAGGATTATGATAATTTGGAAGATCCAAATTGAGTAGACAACTGATTTTTCTGTTGCTTTGAATCTTGTTTTATTTAGAAGGCGGATTGCTATATGAGACAAGCTGTATATTTTATTATATTTTGGTTTTAGGAAGCCAGAATTTTGTGGGATTCCAAAGCTGTGCTTAACTAATTTGCCTCTTGCTTTTAGAACTGTTTCTAAGATGTATGGGATGAAAAAGAAAACTGCTATTCTTTCGAAGTTTCCAAGGATTGCGAGGATTGCTATAAGGCCTCCTACTGCTAAAGTTAGCGAGTCTCCTGGAAAGACTTTTGCTGGGAAGAAATTATAGAACAGGAATGCAAATAAAGCTGCGGACATGCATAAAGCAACCACTGAAATCCAAGAGTTCCCTGTAAAGAATGCGACGATCGAAATTGCAGTTAAAATTATGATTCCTTGTCCTGCTTCAAGTCCGTTGTAACCTGCTAAGAAATTGTATGTTGTGGCTGCTCCGACGATACCTAATGGGATTAATATTAATGGATAAATTATTCCTAGATTGAGCTGTCCAAAGAATGGAACCGAGATTGTGCTACTTCCTGCGTTGATTGCTATTAGTGGAATTGAAGCTAGTGCAATTAAAATTAATCTTGATCTTCTGGAGAGACCACCGCGCTGCCAGCCCAAGAGATCATCTATTAGGCCTAGGCCTGCGATAGTTAGGGTCACTGTTAGGAGCGCAAGAAGTTCGACTAAAAATGAATTGTGGGATTTTAGATAGAAAACTCTGAATGCTATGAATACTAGAACCCCAATTATGAAGCCAAGAACAGCTATTATTCCTCCTGAACCGGAAACTTTTTGCTTTTTTAGTTTGTGTACATCATCCCATAGCAATCCTATTTGTCTTGTTTTTCTAATCCAGAAAGGCATTAGAAACAAAGTTATGAAAAAACTTACTAGGATAGGAATTAAGAGGTATGTATTGATTATCATCTTCCTATTTTCAACTCTTCAGGGTAAGCCTTGCTTAAATATTCTTCTTTAACCTGCAAGTTTGATGGGTAATCTATCTCCCAAATTCTTATTGGGCCTCTTAAACCTTGGAATTGAACTATATCATCATCAAAGCCAGGAACTTGGGATTTTATTTGTGAGACTAGGGCGTCGTCTTCTGAGTGGACTAGCTTGAAGTAGGGGTTATTCTCTTTATACAAGTATAGGCGGGCTAATTGTGAGTTGACTGTTCTTCCTGATAAGTATAACAACACTTCTTCTTCTAATATGCTTAACTGCCCTCCTGATTCTTCGACTTTTGGGAAGAGGAAGATTCCTGCTTCAATGCCAGAACCGAAATCCAAGAGCTCTTTGTCAAATGCATATCTTAATGGGAGGGTGTATTGCTCTCCTTGGTACCCTATGATTGCTTGCGGCGGATTTACAATTTTTCCAGATGCATCTTTTTCAATAATTATTGCTCCAATACCTGCCTTACCTGCTGGTAAGAAAGTTCTTGTTCCGTCAATATCGTAGATTATATCTTCGTCAAGAGCTACACCTCCCGAATATATGGATACAACAGAGTTCTTTGTCTCTTGCGTTTGTTGATTATCTTTAAAGAAGGTTGGGATGAAACTTGCCCTGTCATAGTTTATGTCGCTTCCTATTAGAGAAAATGCAGAGTACTTACCAATGTCTGTTGAATCTATTAGGAAATGTGTCGTGTCATGCGAGTATAAGAAGTCTAGGGCTTCTAAGTTGTCAGTGCCAGTGAGAGCGTAACGGCCCATCATGTGATTCCAATAGGATATAATGTTTCCTCCGTCTAGGACTGTGGCTCTTTCTCCTAATGATTGGATCCAATATCCATAATCCCACCAGTGAGCGAAGACTGCATCCTGGGATGTGTTATCTCTAACCCAAGACATTGATTTTTGCCATTGTTGGGTGTAAATTGATGGGACGAAGCCAGAAGAGCTTGCGTTTATTGATTTGTAGAAACTATAGCCAGAGAATATTGTTGCTAAAAGAACAAGTGCTATAATTGCCCAAGCCAGGATTTTATATTTGTCCTTAACTTTTTTTAGATCGTAAAAGATGGACACTGCAAAATAAGATATAATTATTGAAGCTGGGGGAACGAGCATCATGATTAGACGGACAGCGGCTCTTGCTGAAATTATGCTGAAGAATATGTATGCAAAGACAAAGAGCAGTCCGAAGTCTATTCTTGATAGTTGGTTTAATGTGTTGTTTTTGTGATGTTTGAAATAATAGTAGCCTGCAGTTCCTATTAGGACTATGAATCCAAGTGCGTAAAGGAAGAGGCTTTGAGTATTTGTTCCGTTGAAAGTGCTGCTGGATGCATATCTGCTGAAGATTATTGCGATTAGAAAGAAAATATAGGATATTGTTAGGACCATTCTTTCTTTTTTTGAAGATAGAACTTTTAGCATGAAGTAGAAAAGATAGATTGAACCTATGAAGAACAACCAGAATGAAATTGGGATACCTTGGACTTTTGGACCGAAACTTGCAGCCCACTCTGTGAAGAAAGGCTGACGGTTTTCTGCAACTGTTTGAATAAGACGAGAAGTTGCAGGTTTTACAAGGATGTTTATTACTTTGGTAATTGTGTTGGGTAAAAAGCTTGGAGTAATCAAGATTGACATCCCTATTAATCCTAAAATTAGAGTTGTTACGAAAGAGACAATGTGTTTTGGTATTTTTCTGAGGAAATTTATTCTAAAGACTTTATTTTTTAGATTTGTTTTGAAGAGTAATATGTGAATTAGGATTGTTAATAAGAGTAAGATCGATAGGCTTGTGAATGTTGAAGAGATTAGGCTGTTTATGGAATAACGGGTTGAGAAAGGAACCATAAATGCAAAGGAGCTGACAACCCAAAGGAGAATTATGATTGCTTTTTGATTGTTTATTTTTCCGATGAAGAAAGCTAGGAACAGCGAGAGGGATAGAACTAGGAAAATGTACCCGTAACCTCCCCAGATTAAGGCCATTGCGGCTGTGGATATACCTGCTAGGATGGCTGTTATAATTTGATTTCTTAACTTGTGAGACTTCCAAGCTGTGAGGAAGAAATAAAATGCCATAAATAAGAAGAAGAAAGCTGCGGATTCTTTTTCAGGAATACCTGCAATTGTTCTTGGAAGGAGGGAGGGCACTACAGATAGGAAAAATGCAGAAACAAGGGCTATAATGCTTGCTTTTTTATGTCCTAGAGAATCAAGGAATATCTTTCTTGTTAGTAAAAAGAAAGCAATTACTGTTATTGCGAAGAAGAAGACAGGGTATAGGACTGCTGAATGTGTTACTGATTCTGTTATGCCTAAGATTGAGGTTATGTTATGGAACCATGCAATCATGTAAGGGTGTAATAAAAGATCTGTTTTTGTTTCGATTCCTAGGGGGACATAACGGAAAGTGTCTAAAGCTGTTAAAGAACCATTGGCAACAATGTCTTGTGCCCATCTTAAAAATAAAAAGGGGTCAAGGTCTGGGCCTAAAGTCCAGGAGGATGTTGTTATGTCTCTTAGGCCTGGGAGGTTTCTTGTTCTGATTTGAACTGATATGAAAACTATTATTGCTAAGATTACATAAATTATCCAATTGTGATTTTTTTTGAAGTAGCTTAGGATTTTGTCTTTTCTTTGTTGGATTAATGCATCATCTGGCATATGTGCTTCGGCTGATGTGTCTTGGATTATGGTTTCTTTTTGGATAGGTTGTTCCTCTTCTTCCATTTTATATAGATAAGTGGTCTTTATTTAAAGATTTGCTTCGCAAATCTTTAACCCATTCAACTACAACTTTTTAACAAAAAGTTCTAGGAGTCAAAAACTTGAAATAGCCTCAATGAAAGTTGAAGGTATAAATCTTGTTAAAATTTAGAAAAACAAAGGCGTTATGAAGATTTCTACGAGGGCGGCGGCGAATAGGACGATTACTGCGAGGATGATTAGGTTTAAGGAATCATGGAGGATTTCCCAGAATCTTGATGTGCCTGTTTCGTGTTTGATTACTGCTATAGAGACCATGCCTCCGGCTAAGGCAACCATGAAGTAGGATGCTATTTCAGGGATTCCATGTATGAAATATCTTAAAAGGCCTAGAGGAAGTGCAACTAGTTTTTGATTCGAGAAAATTCCTACAGCTGCCGCTATGACAGATGCGTTCCACGCTAAGATGAATATAACCCCTGCTCCGAATATGAGTGAGAATAAGAGTGTGAATATGAGGACATAGACATTGTTTGTGAAGATTAAGAAGAGTCTTTCTTTGTTTGAAAGGAAAGTTGTTGGTAGTGTTGAATCTTCAATTCCATATTGTTTTACACAGGTTTCGAAATTAGCTGGGCGATTAATTAAACAATATGTTTCTATTTGAGCTGTGAAGGCTGTAGTTGAGGAAAGCATTACGTACCAGAAGGATAAGGCGACTACAAAACCGACGAAGAGCCACATGAAAGCATAGATTGCTCTTCTGTGTTCTTTTAGTAATGATAAAGATGTTTTCTTTTCTGTGACTCTTTCTTCTTCTAATTTGATAGTGTAGTACATGAAGGGAATTGAGAACATTACTGTGAAAGTTACAACTAAAATACCTGAATATTTTGAGAGGACGGCGTCTTGGGCGAAGATCCAATTTACTAATAAGATTGATAAAGACGCGTAGAAAAGTCCTATAAAGAATAACTCCCAGGGATGCCTTTCGGCTTTCTTGGGATTTATTAACATTTCAAGCATTGTATCACCTTTTCATGGGAAGAAAAGATGGTTTATATATATTTAGTTAAGAGTGTTAATTTTTTATAGTATGATTATTTGTTTTATTTATGAAAAAGGGTGTTGAGAAGATTTATAGAGATATTAAGGAAGTGAAGATACAGGGAGCTACAAATATTGCTCGCGCTGCTTTAAAGGCTTATACTATGGATCCTTCTGAGTCTACTAAGAAAAAATTATTGAAGTTGAGACCTACAGAGCCAATGTTGAGTAATGTTTTGAATTTTACTGATTCTTGGAGCGAGAAAAAAATATTGAAGCATTTTTCTGATGCTCAGGCGCGGATAAATAAAGCTGTTTATAAGTTGATTATGTCTGGGGATACGATTTATACGCATTGTCATTCTACGAATGTTGTAAAGGCTTTGATTTATGCTAAAAAGAAAGGTAAGCGGTTTTCTATTTGTAATAC
>NZAS01000139.1 GCA_002686195.1 Candidatus Pacearchaeota archaeon
GACTGTTTGGTTCGCCAAACGACATGATGCATAGTTATCATTCAATCCAAAGACTTGGACTTGTTCAATTAGCGTTGGATTGCGAAGGTATAAGCCTGGAGATGGGGTATCGAATCCTCTCCCAGTTAGAAATTGAGTGACTGCTCAAAGAGCCAGTGGCAGTTTAATGGACTGTGTATAACACTGGCTCATCCCCATTGAAGAGAGTAAAATCAAACAAGTAGATTTAGCTTAAGGAATGCATCCTATTTCTATTGATGATGACGTTGGAAACATCGTCACTCTCTTCATAATCTTTTTAAACTTAGAGACTGACATTGTTGTGTAAACATTAAAGTAGATATTAGTATTTATGTGAAAATCATGGACAATATATCTTTAAACATCTGAACACTAACGTCAGTTTATACTTGCGGGACTTCCTAGTGGAGTGAGGTTTTATAATTGGCCCGTCCTCTGTCTGATTCGAACAGACACCCGCCAAATCTTTTTATGAATCTGAATGAATTATTAAGTGGTGTGAGTAACCGAAAGGCGAATCGCCATCACTGTAGGGTTAACGTGACCCTTTAATGCTGTTTTAATGCGGGTAATTCATTTAGATATTAATGATGACAGCCATATTTTTTCATGTTAAGATGCGTATTCTAAGCCTTTATGCAATTCCTAACGGCTGTCTGAGGTTAAGGGCTTTGATGGGGCTGGAATTACCGGGCGTTAAGCTACAAGGTATCTAGCCCCAGAGATTTCATATTTAGGCAGGGTGACCTAGAGACGTACTGGGCGATACTATGAAAGTGCGCTTGACGTATCAAACTAAAGACGTAGAACGGTTAAGGGTTCAAAGTAATCCTGCCTAAAGATTTATAACTGTGGCGAACTAGTGCATCACGCAGGTTCATACCCTGTAATCTCCGGTAGCACACTACTGCCGGAGAGCCACAAACATTTGCGGGAGAGTGAAATGGATTACACACCAGGCTCATAACCTGGAGACACTTGGGTTCGAATCCCTTGTCCCGCAACAAGATTTTATTAACTAACGGCGGAGGATGTTATGTCTAATTGGCATTTTATCATCAATGGTGCTCTACTTACTGTTAGAGCAAGCAACGTAGTGCAGGCAAGTAGGCGTGTAAGACGTTTATTGGAGCATGATGGTGGCGGAAGGGTAAATAACCCAATGCAGAAGATTGTAGTAGCTGACTGATGGGAAGAATGAAAGATGCCTATTTGGATTACGTATGTAATACCCTGGGCATCTCTCAGGAATACGCATGTACACTTTCAATAGCAACCCTTGAACAGATGTTGAAAGGAATGGAAGAGCGTATTCAGCAGGAAGAAGAACGCATCGAAGAGAAAATCGATGATGCGTTAAAAGAATATGACTGGGACGTCGATGTAGACGAAGATGGTCATATATTTATTGTAAATGCAGAAGGAGAAAGAGCATGAATTATGATTACAGCAATGCTGAAGATTTCATAAAAGATACATCTGATGAAGATATTTGTAGAGCCTGGAAGAACATTTTAAAATCCTGGGAAAACGAATTATTAATAACTGAAGATTCTTTGATGCTACATTTGAAAGAATGGTATCAAGATTGTATTTATTTTGAATTCTCAAAAAGGGGGTTGAAGTTATGATAACAATCATAGATGGTTGGTTTCTTGATGTCCTCCTTGTAGTGGGTTATGTAAGCCTTTTAGCTACCATGGTAATGCTTATAAAGGTAATACAGGCTTTAAATCAGAAAATCAGCAAGTTAGAAAACGACTTGGATTGGTGGAGACAAGAGGCACTCAATAGAATGAATTTTTCTAAGAAAGTGCTAAGACGTTGACGCTCCACCCAAAACGCTCGGTTCCAATCGGCGGTGACCCAGCTCATATAGACTGTCCAGAATGTGATTCAGATAACACGATAATCGAAGAATACATCAGCGAGTACGCTCCTGATGAATCCGATTTAGGCATTTTATGCCAAGACTGTAATCACGCTGTAACACCTGATGAGTTAGGTCATCGCTTCGAGCCTTGTTATATTTTAGAAAATGGAGGCGAAAATGGCATTGATTAAGAAGAAGAGGAGAAAGCTTTCTCCAAGACTTGAAAGTTTGAATGATATGACTACGGCCTGGATTATAGATGCTTTTAATGCACAGAAACAGACTAAAAATAGGTCGATACAGGAAACTAAAGGTCGCAGGAACTGGGTAAGATTTCAAAAACTAATGGTATGTCCTAAGTGCAATTTTGTATGGCAACGGATTACTAATGGTCAGAACCGTTATAAAACGAACTGTATAAAATATAAAAACATGCCAACAATAGGCTTAGAGCGGACTATTTGTAATAGATGTAAACCCGTAAAGGAGACGTAGATGAAATATCTCTACAGGATGTTTTCCAACATCTTTAAACCATGGAAGAAGGGACAGCGTACCTTATGGTACAAAATCCGTCAACTTGAAAAGAGTATGGCTCTACTTAATGATAAAATTAATGGTAGTCATAAATTTTCAACATTCGAACTGGAGGCGTTATCGGCAAAGATTGGAAAGCTTAAGCCGAAGCGTGGACGCCCCAGAAAGAAAACCTAGGAACCACGCAGACGTATCAAAGGGGACCATATGGCTAAAGTACTAGTTCAAACCTTTGGTGGTGTTGTTAAATCGATGGAAGCAAACACTCCTGCTGATATAGCAGAGTCTTTGGGACAATCGTTGGATAATACCACAATTAACGTCAATTCTAAAAAGGCTGAAGCCACTACATCTTTACGAGATGATGATTTTGTCGCATTCGTAACTGATAAAGTGACTTCTGGCTTAGTATAGTCTAGACGAAAAGATTCGGTCTATGGGGGGTATTTATATCCCCCAGCCGATGACTATAAAATGAAAATAATACGAGGAGGAAAAGAATGGGGAATCAAGCAACAACGACGAATAGTGAGTCAGAGTGGTATAAGCTACAGAATGCTGTAAAAAGATGGATACTAAGTAATGCTCATTATCAAGGCGATAGAATGGATAGAACAACTGCTGAGAATACAGCAAATGCTTTTCTTAATAAAGTTCATGTCTATGACATTCAGGATGATTTTGAACACAATACAGAGAAAATCTTTAAAGTATATATTGGGCATCCCAAGTTTCGTGGTACTGTTAACTATACTTTACCCGAACATTCATTACAGTTTAATAGTGCTCAACCGAGTAATGTAAAAATATTAAACACAGGGAATGACACACCTGAATGGTGGTCTACTATACAAAGTTCTTTTATTAATACAGGACTACATCCTTTATTAAGTTGGGATACAACTAGTATGCATCCGCATATTAATCCAAATGGACAGCCATGTTTAGGTGGCTGGAGTAATGCATGGTCTTATGCAATTTCATCTGGAGATATCCCATCCTTAATAAATGTAGCTAAGAGTTTTCTTAATACATGGACAAGGGATGATGCATATTGGGACATAAATAGACAGTACAGAGATTGGGATAACATATTTAACTATCCACAACGTGGCTTAAGTGAGTTCTTTCCTTTCCAAAAATGCCTTCAACATGCATTTCTTTGGCAAAGGTTAGCTAGGAATATTGAATCATCATACAGATGGAGTCCTAAGCTTACTTGGAGTTGGTTAGCAAGTAATTATGAAATCATTCAACAATTATGCCATGAAAATGGTGATGATTACAAATGGAAGATTTATGATTATTATTTAGCTACTATAATAAGTAGTAAGAATACTGCGGATACTGAATCAGGGAAGATGAAGAAACTTAATTCTACTATTCACATTTTAGACCGAATGATAACAGGAATTACTGATATATTAACAGAAGAAATTGGATGTGCATATTGGATTTCTAAACGATTGGTTGGCGATACTATGCTCTATGGTATTGATAAATTGGATTATGGTACAGTAAAACGTATACATTTAGTTCAAGATAGCGATGGTAATTATCCTCCTGGTTGGAATCTCTCTACTTTAATACAAAGAATGAGTGAATCCTTAAATTCAAGGGCAAGGGAATTGCGACCACAACAAGCTCGTGTTGAAATGATTGATATTGGAGAAGTATTTGAAACCATGCGTAATGCAAATAGAGGGAAAAGCATCATTAATAGAGGCTTTCTTTCTGAAGAAGATTACTATGTGGTTTTGTTGGATTACATAGGCTATGGACCAAGATGGCATACGGGAACTCGTTCATCTACACAGAATACATTTCACATACTTGAGAACATGTTGACATTTGCATATAATGAAAAAGTCTGGGATGCAAATGAATTGATAAGGGTTGGAATTGAAATATCTGAAGATGACTATCTTAGTGATAGAAACATGTTAGATGATACAGCACCCTTTGACAATATGTTTACTCTTTTCCATAATGTAATTGATGATGAAGAATCGAGGAATAGGATAATATATCATTTTGTATGTCTTGGTATAGAAAGATACACAAAAATCTGTATGAAACAGTTAAACGGGAGAATGAAAAATGCAAAAGAACACTACAGATGGGAAGAAGAGGTTGTTCAACCTGGGAATCCCAGAACGAATGTTGCATAAAATCAATTATCTATTAGGTCGCTTCAATAATGAAGAGTGGAGCGGACCAGCCTGGTACGAGATAATTGAAACAACAAAAACAGGCTTTCCTAAGAATGTTGTCTTGAAGTTTTTTAAGGCAATTCACTTAGGGAGTGGTGCTGAAACCGAAATAGATGGTGACAAGATGGGTAAGCTTTTACCCAAAATCTATAAGAAAATACCTGAATTAAAGGATTATTATCTTGGTTTGATTCACAGTCATCATACTATGGGTGCATTTATCAGTAAGACAGATAAAGAAACAGCACTAGAACAAGCATCAAAAGACGGAATCTTCTTTTCTACAATAGTAGCAAGTAAGAATGAACGCTTCGAGACATGTCTGACATATAAAGACCAGTTTGGTTTTGACAGACTAATTGAAGGGGCAACAGAGCCACTTATCAATGTTGAAATAGATAAGAGTTGGCAAGCTGAGGCTAATTACATTCAGAAAATGAAGAAGAAACAAGATGCAAAGAAACCCACTACATCTTATTACAATGGTTTTGGTCACCTTAATTCAGTTGGAGGATATGGTCATTATAACTATGGAGTGAGTAAATATAGTGGAGGTACTAAGGCAGATTGGGATATAATGGAAGAGCTAATTGAAAGCTATGAAATGAATAAGATTACTTATCATGAATTACTTGAAAAGGCTAAGAAGAAATGTCCTAATATGGATATACACCTCTGGGTGGATAATCCTAATCAACAAGCTATTGGATTAGTTTAAACTACAAAGGGGGCATAAGCATGCACACACTCCGCTTGTTGCCCTGGCTATTATCAATGTGGGGATTGGAAATAGCCCAGGATTGCCCCCTTTACCTTTGAGAGACTAATAAAATTAGTTTAATTAGTTTAATTCTGAGTTTAAAAAACTTATAAAATAAAGGAAACATACTGATGGACAGTAGATTCTTAAGAAACAAAGACCTAATACCTCAAGAATGCTTAGATGTAATAAGTATTATAGGATTAGGCGGGATTGGTTCATTCTTAGTACAGGGATTAGCCATGATGGGATGGAAAGATGTACATGGATATGATAGCGATGATGTAGAGAATCATAATTTTAGTACAACCTGTTATCCACTTAATACAGAAAATATTGTAATGAAGAGGGTAGCGGCTCATTCATTATTTGATAGTTATTCTGATGAAACCCAGGAGTTTCATCCATATGAACATTTTATTGGAGGTGCTCAGTTTTCAGAATTAACTACTAAGGTGATTGTCTGTACTGATGATATGGAATCAAGAAGGATGGTTTATAATAATTGGAAAATGTTTAAAGAAAGAGAGTTCCTTATAGACCTTAGAATGGGTGCTACAAGCGTGGAAATCGTTACCGTAACAAAGGATAATGATAATTATATGGATACATGGGTTCCGACTCATACTGTACCACCAGAACCATGTTCACAGAAACATACTGTATTTGCAACAATGCATATTGTTTCCTTAGGACTGTCTCAAGTGTATAATCTTGTTGCAAACATAGCGTATTATGACTATATTTGGACTAGCCTGAGCCCAAATATTGTCGAATTTGGTACTCTAGTAACTCCAAATCTAAATAAGGAGGTATCACATGATACAGGTACGCAAAGTATCAACGGATTGGAAAGCAATGCCTTCCGGTCTGACATATCTTATAATAGGTCAGCCTAAAACTGGGAAAACCACAGCCACTTCAAGGTGGAGTACAAAGGGTCAAGATGGTGTCATATTACTTGATGCTGACCTTGGCTCTGACTTTGTTGATGGAGCTAATACTATAGCTATTAGTGGCTTAAATCAACCAACAAGACCTGTAATGCATAAAGGCAAGCAGGTAACAGATAAAGGTATACCTAAAACTGAAGTTATTCCACCCGAAGAACGGGGTTTCAATCATCGCTCCGGTGCTGATAAAGGAACCCCGTTGCCAGCTTATTCAATGGCAGAAGTCTATGGATGGCTAAATACAGAGTGGGATAAACTTCCATATGATACTATAGTGATAGATACTGTTGGTCAGATTAACGAATGGATTGAACATTCTGTTATTCATGAACTCGGTATCACAGCTATGGGAGAGGGTCAATGGGGAGCCGATTGGGGCAAAGCTAGACGTAGAAATCTAGATATTGTCAAACGGTTTCAGGCTCTCATCAAAAAGAAGGGTGGAAATCTTGTTTTAGTAAGTCATTCAAAGACTTCACAATTACAAGATGGGAAGGTGCAACTAGCACCTGAACTTCCAAGAGGACTCGGTTATTCATTAGCGGCTAAAGCTGATATAATCGGGTACACTACAGCATCAAAGGAAGATGGTAAATACTATATATCATTTGAAGCTTATGATGAAAGGGTTGTAGGCAGTCGCTTAAAGCCTCTTTCTCAAAAGGTTTTATTATTTGATTATGAAGTAATATCATCTGAAATCCTTAACTACAAGGAGGAAAAGTGAGTAATACTCGTTTTCGCCCTGATGACCTACAGTTATCCGGTAGCGGTAAAAGCTGGATAGGTTTTCAAAAAGTAGGGATTGTCGATTGGGAAGACCGAGCAGACCAATTTGATTGGGCTGACGTCTACCTAGTTGCTACTCTTAAACAAGAAGATTCGCAGTATCCAATAGAGATGAAACTTGCGGGTTCTTATGATAGAGAAACAAATGGCAACATTAAAACCTGTACACTATTGAAAAGACTTTATTGGCTTTTTGATACTATAGGCTTTGACGGCGGTCCTGATATTGGTGGTACTATGGTAGATGCAGATGGTGAGGAGTTAAATCTCGTTAATCATCTTAATCAAAATCATGTTACTAATCCATTAGACCCTAAATTGGAGTATATAGCATACATTTACAAAGAGAAGGGTTATAAAGACCCGTCTAAATTGTATAATGCTGTATTTCCTAAGTTGGTTCCAAACACTCCTAAGGGTTTAAAAGACATCGAGGGCTACATAGCCTTTATGAAGTCTAAGAACCTTATTAAGGAGGTCATAGAACAGCCGACTCCTACTAATGGAGTCAACACAGCATCTACAGAGGGAACTACTAGTTTCTAATGTATGTTGAAATAGCAATCGGGAGTCCCTCTAAACGGGGGACTCTCGTTTCTATAAATGATGTATGGGATATCGTATTTGAAAGTGGAGAGAAAGATGCTGTTTACACATCTGTATATCAATATGATGAAGAAGCTGTAAACTATATAAATAAGAAGGGTACGCTTAAAAAGTTTGTTGGAACTAGACATATTAATTCAATACCTATTGATATTGATAAGGGTCAAAATTCAAATGAATATACCCTGTCTCAAGCACAAACCATTTTATATCATCTACAATCTGAATTAGGATTGAAAGATGGAAATTTTGCAATATTCTTTAGTGGTACGGGATACCACATTGAAATAAGTAATGAATGTTTTGGCTTTAGACCAGGAGCTACCCTTCCTTTTATGGTTAAGCAGACAATGGTAAATAATGTCTTACCCAATTTCAGAATAGATGGGAGTGTCTATAGTAGGACTTCTATCATACGCCTTCCACATACATTAAACAAAAAATCAAAACTGTATAAAGTTCCTCTTACAATAGATGAGCTTTTTGGAGATGTTAATACTATCCTTGAATTAGCTAAGGATAGAAGACTGTCATTTGGTCAACATGACCTATGGGGAGATGGTAGTCTTGAACACTTAATAGACACTGATGTGCCTGATATTAGGACAATGAAACATGTTTCAGAGCCTAACAATGTTGTACCATGTATACAAACTATTTACAATAATGGACCGCAACAAGGTACTAGGAATAATGTATTATTAAGAATAGCATCTCATTTTAAAAGACATGGCATACCAAGTGATGCCACTAAAGCATCCTTGCTTGCTTGGAATGATAACCAACTCGAACCAGAGATAGTTATGGAAAAGGTCGAATCCACATATAACTATGGATATCAATATGGATGCCATGATACAATTTTAAAATCAGTTTGTAACCCTAAGTGCATTTACTATAAGAACAAGAGTTATTTAGTAGATGTTAAAACAACACGGGATTTACAGAAAGACTTAGAAGAAAGGCTTACATCTGATTTTACAGGTAGAATGATTAACCTGGCACAAATGTTTGGTCTTTATGATAAGGATTGTGATATATATCCTGGTGAGCTAGTAACAATATTTGGTCCTACTGGAGCAAATAAAACAACATTGGCTCAAAATATTGTCCTTGGATATGATTTCCACAATGATACAATTAATACAGATTGGCACATGCCAACGCTATATCTTTCATTAGAACTTAGTGGATGGTACATGCACCGTAGAAATCAACAGATTGTTAGCGGTCTTTCAAAGGAGGAGGTAACGGGGAATAATAAGTATGTCTCTAAAAAGTATAATAGCTATTTAGAGCATGTTAATATTCAAACAATCTCACCAACAACTGAAATGATTTTGAAACAGGTAAGAGAACTTCAGCCCAATCTTATGGTCATAGATTACATTGACTTAATAGATGCTGGAAAATCTTACAGAGGAGAATATGAACAAGTTCGAAATATAAGTCACTTTCTATCTAATCTAGCAGTTAATCTAGATATCATTATTATACAGATATCTCAGGTTTCAAGAGAATATTCAAGGAATCAAATACTTGATATTTATGCTGGTAAAGGTAGCGGTGCTATAGAGAACGCATCAAGAAAGGTAATAGGAATTAACGGTACTCAAGATGACCCAACAAAGAAAGTGTCTTTATTTAAGAATAGCGACGGTGACTTATTTGATGTAGACCTTGAATGGACACCTTCATTCAGATTACCAGTAAGGAGAACAGAAGCATGAAAAAGCATGTTGTAAAAACAGAGGTTTCTTTAGATACGAAGATGGCACTGATGAATATTGCTCAAAAAGAAAAACGTAGTATGCGAAAACAACTGGAATATATAATTGAACAGTTTATTAAATCGCAAATTATGGTCGAAAGTATTTCTGGTAGCAAACCAAAAGCATGGAAAGGACCTTTGTCGACTAGTTTAAAACAAGCATTAAGAAGTAAAGGATGGGATATTCCTAAGGTAGAAGCTTTACTGAAAGAGAAAGAAGACGATGCAGAAATTGACAACTAAAGAACTTATAGGCGAGTACATAGACCTTCAGGTTCAATTAGAACAGGAATTGGAGGATAAAGAACCAATAGAAGATGCACTAGAAAATGTTAATGGTCAGATTAAACGCAAAGTCGATAACATAGATGTATTTATGGTGGGTATTGAAAGAAAAACCCATATGATAGATGCTGAGATTCTAGCTTTGAGCGATGAAATAAAGAGACTAAAGGTAAGGAGAAAAGCTACAGCGTCATTAAAGAAATACTTTAATGAAACTCTTATACCTATGGTTATAGAAGAAGTTGGAAGAAACGGTGTTTATGAAACGAATACAGCTAGATACAAGTTATTTGAAACTTTCGGACCAGTAATAGTATCTGATGAAGATGCTGTTCCAGATGAATACAAGAAAGTAGAGATGGTAGAATCTCTAGATAAGAAAAAGGCTCGTAAAGACCTTACTTCTGGTGTAGATATACCAGGTTTCTTTATTCAGAAGGTAAAGCGAGTAAGGAGGTCTTAATGGGACGAATACTAGATATAGCATTCCCTCAAACAGGAATGATTATAACTATATTCAGATTCTTACAATTTGCTGTATTATTTGATAACAACTTTGTAGATTTTTCATTTTCTATTTGGAAAGCTGGAATACATCTACATTTAGTATACGAGGAGAGGAATAGATGCCTAGAAATCGTAAAACACAAACAGACATAATATTGGAGTTGCTAGAACAGGGTTTGAAAGTAAACCCTCAAATGGCTCTTAATAGGTGTGGTTGTTTCAGACTTGCCGCTGTCATATATGACCTTAGACACAAACGAGGTTATGACATTAAGATGAACAAGGTGAAAAGCTATACAGGCAATCTTTATGCTGAATATGAGCTTATGCCTACAGCATAGCCCAAAGGGGGGCAGGTTTTTGGAGACTATCCATATTCTATATCCTGCCCCACCTTATTATAAAGTATGAAGCTAGATAAAAAACAATTTAAAAATGTGCTTGAACCCATACATAAACACTTTTGGGAGAAAGCATATAAAAAACTTTCTGCAAAGATGAGTGTACTATACAGCAGTCTAAAGAGAAGAAGTGAAGAATATGATGTAGCTTTTTCAATAGAAAGAGACGAAATAAGAAAAATGTTCTATAGCTCTTATGGTGATGATTGTAAATATTGTGAGAAAAGGCTCACTTATAAAACCATAGCATGTGACCATATAGTCCCACTATCTAAAAAAGGAGAAACTTCTGTAAAGAATCTCCAATTAATTTGCAAAACTTGTAATACAAGAAAGGGTCCTCTAGATGAAGAGGACTTTAATATGCTCATTCAGCTAGTACAGGAGCTTCCTGCTGAAATAAGAGTATACGTAATGAAGAAGCTCGCTAAGGGAGGACGTTACTAATGAGTAATTGGACTTTTGAGGATAATATCCCTATACCTGAAGTAGACACAACATGGCATAAGCGAAGAAAATCTAAGTATGGTTTTCTGGCAGAGCTTAACCTCAACCAATCAGTTTTCATTCCTGAAGACAAGTTCAAGAAGGGCTTAGTAAGTCAAGCTTGTAATCGTATAGCAGGGAAAACTAATAGGAAGTTCACATCTAGAACTCGTGTTGAAAACGGAAGATACGGTACAAGAGTATGGAGAACGAAATAGGCAGTAAAAAGCCAGAAGAAGAGCGTTTCAGAAAAACACTCTTTCCAAGGGAATTAACTCTAGTATTGTCTGGACTTCATAAATTGCATTCCGAAGCTTATAGAGAAAATAATATGCCCCTTACAAGGGAAATTATGGCTCTAATAGACGAACTTAAACAAGGTTCTGGTTGGAATGACAATGATGAAAAAGGACTGATACTATAATAATAGGAGAGATGGGGGTTTCGTAAATCGTATTAATTTTGAACCGTGTATGTGGTCAGAGATAAGGCGACAAATGAAATGGTATGGCATATCACCAACATCTCTCCTATAAATTGGAGAAATATAATGGAAAAGAAGAAAGAAAATACAGTAAAAACAAACGAAGTTGCTGATTCTATTGCATACTTAGCAGAACAATTTCAAGGAGAACACACAAACGAGCGTATGGCCTCTACTAATATAGTAAATGCGTTAGACGAAATAGCACATAGTTTATGGGATGGTTCAAGAGCTAATGGCTTTGATGACACCATTCCAGATGCTTTGTTTGCTGTTTCACGTTCTTTAGATAAAATAGCAGAAGCAATATCAGCTCACCCATATGGTAAAGGGAGTTAAACTATGGAGTTTACCTGCATAAAATGCGAATTTAAATTTCACCACACCTTAATGGACACAGATGAAAGAACATGTTACAGCTGTTTAGAAGAGGATGAAGATTCAAATGACTTTGGACCGCCATATTCAATGGCAAACTTAAGTGGAGACAAAACAAAAGGAGGTAAAAGTGATAGAATCAAAAAAGACAATGATGAGTCTGGAAAAGGCATACACCTCTATAATGAAGAAAGAACGGGAAAAACAACGAAAGATTGAGAATGATAATAAGATATATGATGGAGTGTGGGTTCGTAATCCTGGTTCAGCACGATTGACCCCAGGTGACTTAATAGAATTTTACCAAGGGTTGCTGAAAACTGAACAGATACAAGAAGGAGGACCAGCCCACACTAGATTAAAGTATTTATTAACTAGACATAATAGGTGGAAAAAATGATAGACCCATTAAGGAAGACAAGCGTTGTCAACATAATATACAGTACTCTTGAAAAATATAGTGGTAAGCAACTAAATTATGACGCAGTATGGTTCGACATAGCAACAGAAATATCAGATGCATATATCGATATATTAGGCACTTACATCGATTCACTTATAGTAGAACATGAACTCCAAGATAAAAGGAAAGAAAATGAGTAAATCAGCAATTAAAAGTGTTGCTCGAAACAACTGCGCTAACTTCAGCAATGATAGGTGTTTAGGGGTGATGCTTAGAACGGAAAAATATAAAAGTAGCCCTAATGTAATTAGGACTAGACTATATCAGTGGGTTGATAAAGAAAAGGCAAACGGAAAATGTACTATAGACAAGGGGTGTGATTACTTTAACTACATAGTCACACCAGGACTCTAACATGCCGTAGCCTACTTGTCGGGAAGAAAAGGGGGGCAAAAACCCCCCTTTTTTTTATTAAAAGTGAAAGGAATCGATTTTATTCATCTTCATCCTGTACTGCATAATAAATAGGTCCACCTACTGCAACAGCCGCCGCTAATCTCGTAGCTCCAAATTCTATTTTCTCACCCAATGGTATCTTTTCTCCAAGAGCCTTTTCCCAAACTTCCTTATTCTTCTTTAAAATCTCCCAATCTCTTGTTGCAACTACACCTCTAGGTTTCTTTTTTCCAGATATATCAACATCTATTTCCTCTGCCTTTCCTTTAGATATTGCCCTTTGAGGACCATGACGTTGTACCTTTGTTAAGTCTGTATTTCTGAGTCGACCCGTTAATTCGGGAATACTCTTTTCAGTGACCTGACTTACATTTATGGTATCTCTACCAAGTGATACGCCAAACAGGTCACGCTTATCAGTAGCAAAATAAGTTACCTTACCGGGTTTAGCTGGGTCAAATATTAAGTTGCCATTATACCCACCCCAATCAAAATTCGATTTTATCCTGGGAGAAAACTGTACCTGGACTCTGCCACCTTTTAAGATTTTACCATTAAGCCCGTGTTTTTCAGCATATTTTATTACATCGTGGGGTTTAAAATTTTTCTTACCCAATTCCTTAAATAAGTTATAAGCCCTACTATCAAACTGCATACCACGCATTACATCTTGAACAGGATGACTTGTTATTTGTAAATATTGAGTCCCCTTACCCAACTGGATACCCTGAGCTTTGATAGAATTTTCAAAAACATCTTCCCCGAGTAATCCGGTTAGATTTTTCTCATCTGTAGGCTTAACATACTTACTAAAATACTTATCCAAAAAGCCCTTCTTAGTAGCTTTATCCCCAAACAAAAACCTCTGATTAGAAACATCACTTATTACCTTATGGTGTAACTGTTTTTGAGCTCTCCTAAATGGTTTAGTCTCTTTAGAAACCTCCTTAGCTACTTTCTTTTTAAAAGCCTTCTCTGTACCCTCTGCTATCTTTGTCCCCTCGTACTTTCTATAAACATCTTCCATAGCCTTACTAGCAATTTTCTCTTCATTGGCAACATGTGCAATGGAATTATAAGTTTGTTGAGACATACCGCTACTTCTAGATGCATGAGAAATCCTAGGGCTTACAAGCCTATGTATTACACGAGCAGTTGCTGGAACAACCTCTCCAAGTGTGCTAGTATATTTTTGTATTCCTCCAGCATAGAAACTACCAAACTTATTAACAAGAAAATTATCTATCTCTGAAACATAACCACTCCTGTATGCCCTTGGACCTTTCCCTTGTAATCTCCTAACTGCAGTAGATACTGCTTTAGGAGCTACTAATAATCCCCCAAGAGCTAATGCACCCATAGCTATATCATCAGAGGATTCTGCTATTGTTTCGGTAACAGCTTGCCCTTTTTCAGTTTGAGACGCTAATAGACCAGCCAGGCCAACAGAGCCCAGGTCTCCCATACTTGGTTTAATATTTAGCTTTTCAGCTAATTTAATCAGACTCTTCGGGTTCATTCTCTTCTTCTATACTAGTTACCATGGCTCCACCTATCTTATTAGATGTGACCATATTCTCTTTTCTCTTAACACAGCAATCACATATACCATCTTCATTCATAGTAGGGCAATCACATTCGTGACAATGAAAAGGCATAGGCATTATCCGTAAATAAACTTTCCACCGAGACGCTCATCCCGGTCTTTCTTTACTAAGTCAGCTATTTGCATTACTGGCATACCCGTAAACTTTGCTATTGCATAATATGGATTCTCAACTGCTCCACCAGGACCAACAACATCTCTTATCAGTCTCCCAAATGGCGGTATAGTCCATAAATAATAGTCAGTTAATTTACTATAATCATCTGTCATCATTCCTTTAAATAGCGGAGGAAGTAACCTAAAAGCTGGAGGAACTACAGCCTGTACAGGACCAAGTGGAGAACCATAAAAGGCTCTCTCTTTTTCCTTATCATCACCCATTAATAAGTCTGCTGTATCTTGGAACCAGTTCCACGGAGCTGGAAGTGCGTTTTCGAACAAGCTGTACATAAACAAAGAAGACATAGCAAGCATAAAAGCATCTGCCTGTGCCATACGCTTAAATCTCTCAAACTCAGGAGTCCCTTCTTGAAAACCATGAATATGAGCTTCTCTTATTGTATCGTTACGAAAACGCACTGAGTTCCAACTCCATAATTGGAACCTAGAAAACACCCTACCCAGTGTGCTATTAGTCCATATAGGTCTAAATGGTGCGCTATATAAAAACTGAGTTCCTTTTACGCCTTTTTTAGCCATTTGTATAAGGAACGGATTGTCAAAATCTTTAATTGCTCCACCAAATCTTTCTTTTGCCATTAAGTAATGAGACATAAAAGCATCTCTTCTAAGCATACGCTCTGGTAAGCGCATAAACGATGCCGCAAAATTCCAAGCTGTATCAGTAACGCCATATTTCTTTCTAAGCTGATTTAAGCTTGTATCGGAAAGCTCTGGGTCTCTTTTTATTTTCTTAACAACATCTTTTACAAAGTCATCATATCTTTTAGACTTAATCTTAGGATTGAGACCAGCCTCATATATTAGAAATTCCTCTATAATACCCAGCTCATTAATCCATTGCTCCACATCCTTCATACTCTTCCATTTAGGATTAATATGTGTCTGCAAGTATTCAAAGTTTCTTGCATTTTTAAGGTTCTTTGTACCAGCGCTAATCCAAGTATGTACAGTACCACCATACAGATTAGCTATAGAACTCTTAGGATGGGCAAGTAATGATGCTAACTGCCACTTAGCCTCTAAGGCACCCCAAGCCTGGAGCTGACTATACTCAACCCCACTTAGTTCATCTAATGTGGTCTCATCTAAGTTCCACTTTTCTAATTCTTTCCTACCAACACCAAGTCTTTTACCTATATAATCAATACGTTTCTTTGCCTGAGAATCAGCAAGCCATTTATATGGAGTCCCTTTTATCTTCATGAGGGGGTCATTCATAACGCTCTCTGGTATATGGGCTGGATAACCCATCATAGATTGAGTATATAGTTTAAAAAAGTTCGTCCAACGATGAGTAAGTTCAGCATCCTTAGTCCTCTTATAGAACTTCTCATTAAAACTATGCATGGATACTCTACTAGCTAACTGAGCTACCTGCTTATTAAATGTGTCTATGATATTTTTCATATACTGGTCATAAGCCTCTGGCTCTCTTGACCATCCACCTATATGAGCATTGCGACTAAATTGATTACCCACACGCTTTAAATCACTCATCAAGATATTCTTGGCTTTCTCTTTCCTGCCCAATGCCTGTTCTTTTAAAGCATCTTGAATAGCATCAAAGTTCTCAGTCATATCATCCTTAGCCATAAAATCACCAGTAAGCTGTTTATACTGATACATAAGCTTGCGTATTTCAGCCTGTTTTTCTTCTTTTGTGATATTTGGGTCACTAAATATATGTTCAATAACCTTCTTCAATCTTGAGTCTGCTACTTTCCTGTCAAAAGAAACATGGGGAAAATAGACATCAAATGGGAACTCACCAGTAACATCAAAAGGAGTAACCTCTAATTTCTTAGAGACCTTAGCCCATTCATTCCTAGTCATAAGTTTCCCGGGTGTAAGACTTAATAAAACCCTTTTAGTAATCTGTCTAAGTCCATCTATACCGAACTTTTCAATAGGAATCTGCTCATGTTTCCTGCCTGTATCTATAAGATATTTCATAAACTCTTTCCGAAGATTCTGTAGGCTCTTAAAACTTTCCTTGCCATTCTTATCACGGCCCTTAGCTAACCAGCTTTCAACAAACTCAGTATCACCAACAAGCCATTTATGGACATCAGTGTTCTGTTTTGTTATTTGGTCATTTATAGCCCTTACAATCTCATCACCAGACATTAAACGTGTTTCCTCTTCCATAGGAACACGATACATCTTATTTTTCAGCTCATTATATTTTCCCTCAACCTCTTTCCAATTATTTTCATACTCCATCTCATAAAAAGTAAGCCTATGGTGGTTATCCTTATATTTTTTCCTTAGTACCCTTGGTATCATTCGTCTTTCTCGCATAGCTACAGCAATATCAAATAAAGCATCACCATCCTCAACAGCAGAAACAAAAGGTCTCAGATTTTCTTTCATCTTATCTTTCTCTTGTTCATGTTTCTGCATGGAATATTCCTGTCCACGAACAGCCCATTGTTGTAACTCACCCAATAGACCAGTTGGTCTCCGTATTTCACCCATAATAGTATTACCAAGCCTATCTTTATATGGACCCACATCCTTTACCCATTCAACCATACCAGGCTCTCTCATTAGGTTTCTATCTATAGCTTCAGGAAACATCCAGTAATAGCTACGCATTATATCAGGATTTTTATCTTTGCCAACCATCCAATCCATAGCCTTTCTAAACCAGGTGCCACTACGCATTTCTTTTAAATAATTATCAAGTAGTTTTAGGTCATACTTAGTGGCCTGGTTCATGTTCTTGCCTACAATACCACGAAACAACCCGTTAATATTACGAGCATCAAGATTGTGATAATGTTCGAGGTGGTCCTTGATGGAAAAGTAAACTTCTTTAAGCTCAGGGTCGGTAACCTTACCTCTATGGATACCTTCAAATGGGGCAATGTTTTCAAGGTAGGTTCTGTCTGCTTCTGAAAGGTCAGATGTCTCAATCATCTCTCCTTTTATAAGATTCCCATTCTCATCTCTAAAACTAGTAACTTTTTTCTTGCCTGTATATTCCTTCATAACAAGCTCTATTTCAGCATCAGAAAGGTCTGTCTTTGTCTTACTAAGAAGGGAATCATAATCGTCGAAAAACTTTTTCAGATTCTTATCTGCCACTGCTTTTGAGTTCATAGCCGCTCTCATAAGTGATGTATTATTTGCCTGTTTCTCCAGGGTCTCTAACAGTATAGCCTCGCCTCTACTCAAATGCCCTTTCTTTTTGAGCTTGGCTATCGTGTCTAGATGTCCTCTTTGGAACGTACTTAAAAATAATACATCAAATAAATCTTTTTCAGATTGGGGTCGCCCTTTTTTCCACTCTCGTATCTTTGTATCTATTCTAACCTGGTCAAGTTTTGCTGTCCCCTTGTCCTCTATCCCAAAATTATCACGCTGTAACTCTTCAAACTTCTTATTTGATTCTTGCTCATCAAAAGAACTGTCCTTTATAAGGTCGTCTTTATCTCGCCTTCTTCTAGCCATTTGAACGGTCATATCTTTGATTACTTCAGAAACCTTATGAGTTTCAGTAATCAATTCCTTAGAATAACCATTCTTTTTTATTAAGTCAGTTAGAGTCTTAAGAGACGCCATGTCGCTTATATCATTGACCAAGAACTCCTCAGCTTTCAGTACCATCCTATCTAAATAGTTACGTCTATAGTCATAGTTGCCAGTATTAGTTGGCTTTAGGTCATACGGAACCTCGCCCATAACATAGATTTTCTCTCCCTTCTTATTGATGAAAGACTCATCCCTAAACTTTATAAATGCATCCTCATCTTTTGCAATCTTCTCAAGACCCTCCCTGGTATGTAATCTATTAGTAAATATCCTATCTATAAACTTACCCCAAGGCGTTGAAATGGACGTTCTACCAAGTACTTCCTTCAACCATTCATTCTGTTCGGCAAAATCTCTATTCTGACTATATAAAACCTCTAATCTCTTATGGTCTACATGCCTAAATATGTTATCGCTCCAATTAACATCTTTCATGCTTTCTGATAACATAGACATTAAAGTATTTCTAGATGACTCAGACAGAAAAGTCATAGCGTCTAATCCAGAGCGTATTTCGGGGTAAGAGTGCGCTCTTCCCTCTATATAATTCTTACCATAAAGAACGCTATTTGTCTTGAAAAACAACCTATGTAATCCTTTGCCCTTTAAAAAATCCATCTTCCCATCATTAACCATCTTAGTAAGCCTAGGATTTACCACAGATGTTTTGCCACGCATATCACGAACCTCATAACTAAACAAGGTATCAAGAACCTTTGATGAGAATACATCTACGCCTTTTAATCCTGCTTCATCCATTGGGTCAGAACCAAGAGCAATAGTTGCCCGAGACATTTCTCTAAATCTTTGTAAATCTTTTTCTCCGGTCTTAGCTTTAAATACAATCCTATAGGTACGCCCCTTCATTACAAACGGAACGCTATAAGAATCTTTACCAAGCACAATACTTGCAGTCCGTGGTTTACCATCTTTATCCAATACATCCCTGCCCTTAGACTCTAAAACTATCTCTTTCATAGCTACCTTAGGTCCATCATGCCCTCTAATGGCGTTATATGCCCCTATAACAGCCGCTCTATTCGTAACGGCGAACCCAAGCATGTCTCTGCCACTTGATGCCCCCTCAGACATAAATCCTCGCCAATAAGGGCTATATTGAGATACTATATGAGAACCCTCATTCCTAATATCTGGACTATCAACAGCAAGTTGAGACCTATACGATGTTTTAGTATCGGGGTCAATAGCCTCTTTATTGTGTTTTTCCTGGTTTTTAGCCTTATCAACATATTCATCCCGCTGAGAATGATACATCTCTCGCCACTTCTGCCTAAACCCAACATCCTCACCACCAAAGAATATAAAAGCCTTATCACCGTCTAAATCAGCACCACCAAGTGCTTTCATTGTTCTGGGATGTAATAAAGAACCAAAGCCCTTTACACCAGTAAACCCCTGAAAACGAAGACTATTTGCGCCACTAATAGAATCCATAGGCACTCTCATAACAGTACCGTGTAATACTTGTTCTATAGCATCCTGGTTGCCTTTGTATTTTCCAGCTTGGTAATCTTCCCATATTTCACCAAGGGTGTTTCTCCCCTTTATAATAATAGAATCATTTATCCTAAGGGACTTAAACCCATCATCAAGGAAAAAGATATCATCCTCGTTCCTAAGCCTAGACGTTTCTTTATTCGGATGTCGTAGACCTATTTCCCAGGGTCTCATCCTTGAGGTGGCGCTATTTTCAAGCTTTGGTCTTGTTAATTGAGTTACAACAAAATTACGCATAGCAGTCATGCGATAATCCCTGGAGAATTTATGTAGATAGGCTCCCATAGAGCCTTCTGGATATAGTTTAGACAGCCTTTCAATTATTGTTTCAAACTCAGCATTTATCTCGCTTTCCCTTGACAGCTCATCCCTTGACAACTCTCCTTCTTCAGCAAGAGATTCAATATGCTCTCTATTTAATCTTAGAATCTTCTCATAAGCCTTAGTAGAGAACTTCTCATACTTAGGATTACGCATCATTTCAAGTAATTTCTGAACGGGTATATCTTCAATATTATCAACAAGATTGGTAATGTTTTCATCAGACATATTCTCGGTAAATTTCTTTACATATTCTCTACCCTTCTCAGTCCCATTAAAAGCTCTATTAGAAAGCTCTTCATACATCTCCTTTATAGTATTTGGGTCAACATCCTTAAATCCATATGCGCTAAGAGTAGAAAACATTTGCTTAGGCAATCTCTGATTCTTTATATACTTATCGCTCGTAATCTCTGACATAATAGTTCTAAAAGAAAAAATTGGGAGATTATACTTTTTACCATCAAAATTCAGATTCCCCTTTTTAGTAAAACCTAACTGACCAATTTCTCTCGTACCAGTTTGCTTAGCGGCTGACTCTGGAATAAGCATATGTAATCCAGCTTTATCCATATAGGCTTCAAGTTCAGGAGTAGCTGTATGAATCATATATTTACCAAGGACCGCTCCCTGCTGAGTATCAGGAGAGACTATAAAGGACTTATTCACCTTACCACTCGTAGGTAACCCTTTATCAAGATTAAGAGCATCTACAACAGCTTCTCGTGCATATATAGCACCATCAGTTACCTCAGTATATTCATGAGCACCGCTTTTTAAGTTAATTTTATTTTGGTCATACCAACCATCAGCATCCTTAAAAAACCCTACTCGGAAATTCCCTCTATTCTTTATTCCTTGTTTCCTTAAATATCCAGAAACAAAAGCTGAATTAGCTGACAATCCTGTATTGAACCAGATTTGCGCCCTCTTATTATAGGCTTTAGCAGAATTAATCATACCATCACTAAGTACCTTTTCCATTCCTGCACTAAGGTCTTTCATCTCATTGGTCTTATCTAGCTTAAAGCCATTGTTAGTTATGTCATAAAGTGCATTATGAACATATATCTGTTTATATCTAGCAGATGGATTCTTTATTTTAGGATGCTTCTGCTTAAAGCGCTCTAAACCAGACTTATATATCTTTTTAAAATCTTTTACCCCAGCTTTCTTGAAAGATTTTTGAATCTCTTTAAAAAACTTATTAGTTTTCTTTGGATTGTGATGAAGAGTAGGGTGTTTACGCACAAAATACATCTTCTTATTATCGCCCTTACCGCCTATATGATAATATCCCTGTTTCCACATTTCATTGTGCAACTTATCCATAGCCTCAGATATCTGTCTCCTAGCCTTGCTCTCAGCCGCTTTTTTAAGGTCTTTATCAGACATTTCAGCAAATTTCTGAGACTTTCTCATAGCTACACGATTCTGTCTTGTAAGCCCAGCCTCAGCCCTTGTTAAGTCATATTCCTTACCCCTCCATATCATATGGTCAAGTATTCTAAAGAACCCTTCTTCCTTTTGAGGGGCTTCACCAAAATATTCAGCATACTTCAATGCATATATATCCTCTATAATGGCTCTTTCTTGTGATAAATCTTTTTTATTACCAACAGCATTTGTCTTTCCTTTGAGTATCCCAATCTCACCATCAACCATTTCAATCTGGTCAATCCATTGCTTCTTTCTTGTATTCTCAGCCCAGCGTCTCCACCATCCAGATTGCTCCTCATTAAGAGTAACCTTATAGTTCTTCTCAATAAAATCAACAATCTTTTCCTCAGCACCAAGCGTTGGCTTACCGCCCCTATGATGCTTAGTCCATTCACTATATATCTCATCACCTATCTTTATACGCTGTACATCTGGAAACTCAGAATCTTTCCAAGACTCCTTTAAATTTTGCTCAACAAAACCACCCCTACCAGCAATCTTACCAGGCAAATCAGCTATTCTTGCTATATGCATGTCTAAATCATGCGGGTCTTCAAACCTGGGGTCATCTTTATATGCCTCTCGATAAGCCCTAACCTCGTCTTTGTCTACTGCAAAAGAAACTTCACCAGTAGTCTCATCTATCTCCATCCCTTCTCGATATTCTTTTGATAGCTTTTCAATATCCTCAAGCGAAACTCCACGACCCTTTAAAATATCATAAGCAATGTGCATACTCTCTTCTGGTCCAAAGAAATGAGTAAAATCATTCTTGACTATCTCTTTCATTTCTGGAGTAAGAGTGTCCCACTTAGGATTCAGTTCAGGGTCAGGACCATGGTCTTTTTTTATTGAATCATGTATATACTCACGACTCATTCTTGTCTGATACGGAGTCTCTTTAAAACCAAAAAAAGCACCCATAGCATAAGCATATACTTGTTCTTCTGTAGTAGCCCCTTGTAAAGTAGATGGCAATCCCTGAAACGCCGCTCCAGCCATAGTCCTAGCAGTAAGGTCTGCCATTTGACCAGGCTCTAGTTTCTTTAAATCGGGACTCCCATTAGATTTTATCTGATGTGGTTCTAACCTTTTACCAAATCCTTTTAAATTTCCTATACCTCTGAAAGCACCACCAGCTACAGCTCCAAATCCAGCACTATGGAACATTTCATTAACCCCATGTGTCCAACTTGATACACCACTTGCTACACCAAGATGGAACGCACCAGACGCCATATCTTTTAAAAGCTCATTATTCTGCATGAATTGAGGCAAGTCTTTAAGAATAGGTTTAACACTATCAGCTACTTTTTTCTGAGCTTTAGTAGCAATACCCATTGGTATACTCTTGCCCCGTATCCCACGCATAGCACCAGCAAGTTTTAAAGCACCAAATGCTTTTGCTATACGAGCACCAGGAAGATATCCAACAAAGCCAGCAAGATGTCCCAGGTTCCGTGCAATAGCACTAGCAGTATCATCTGGTGCCTCACCAAAATCAGTACCAGTTTTTTCACCAACCCATTCAGGAGGTAGGGTTGTGTAGCCCTCTATCCAGCCCTTACCGAACTGTTTTAAACTCTTTTCTATAAAACCATCTTGGTGTTTTTCAGATTTAGCAAAGGGCTTTCTATAATAATAGGCGTGTTTTTCTAATACTTCAAGGTCTTCTTCCCTATCATCAAAAGCTTCTGGGTAGAGCTGGTATTGTGATACCAGCTTAGAAATTTCTTCTTCACTAAACCGAGGCTTAAATTCGGCAGGTTCAGCCAATTTGTCCTCCTATTATTCTATGTCTTTTAATATGTCGTATAAATTATACAAGTCTGAGGCTACCCATCCAGCGGTTACTAGTGTTCCTATGCCAAGAGTTCCGGTTCCAACAATACCAGATAAAACACCCTTAGCCGCAACTTTAGCCGCTAATTTTGCCCCACCTTTTTCTAAAACTCGCTTCAAAATATAAGGTGCCCCTTTTCTACGAACAACATCTTGCACCTTTTTGTAAATATGTGGAGCGCCAAGTACAGTAGCAGTACCAGCAACAGCACCTGATGCCTCACCAATCAAATCTGCATTATGTTCACCAACGCCTAAAGCACTAGCCGCACCAGAACCAAGTTGGTCAGCAACTGCACCAGCGGCTATTGTAGCCCCAAGAGTTTTAACCATGCCCAATCCCTTAATAGGACCTAAATCAAGGTCTTTTTTACCCTCGATAGCCTGTCTAACGGCACCGCCCTTATCTCCAAGTTTTTCTAAGTTTTTCCAAATATTTCTAGATGTAAATGGCTGACCACTCTTTGAAGTATTAACTATTACACCTCTTAATTGGTCACCCATCTGCTGAGTAATTTTGCCATCCTTTATGCCCTTAGTTATCCCCTTCTGAATAGCACCCATTTGATTGGGGTTAATAATATCATCTACAAGAGTAACACGGGCAGGATTAAGACCAAGTTGACCAGCAGGATTTACTATAGGAGAACCACCAGCTTTAGCTGGCATATTCCAAGCTTTTGCACCTGGACCAAGAAGCTTCTGAGCCTCTTTAGATATACTAGACGACCCTTTGCCA
>NZAS01000140.1 GCA_002686195.1 Candidatus Pacearchaeota archaeon
CTGTTTCATATATGGCATACGAAATCTTTCTAAAGGCGTTCTTCGGCTTATCTTTCAACATATCTACAATCTTCTTATGAAGAGTGCCATCGCTGGCTAACTTTTCTTCATTGATACATAGATAATAACACAACTCGCGGGGATTGTCAAGGTCAAAAAGCCAATTTTCCTCTAAGGTTTGCATGTTTAATAAAGCCATTGTTCTGATGCGATTAATCACAGAGGGGCGCGCCACATTCCCAATTTCTGGTTCCGTGTGATTAAAATAGTTAAGGTAATGCACCGTAGAGAAAATTGAATTATTAATGACACTGAAATAAGTTTTAATGGGAACATCTCCCAAAGTTTGTTCAATGTTTAAATTAGAAAGCAATGTTATTGATTCAAATAAACCGGAACGAGCATACTCTTGTAATACTCCAAAAACTGTATTTTCTAAAAGTTTAGGAATGCCAGTTAACAACTCAATGTCGGGTTGGATATAAAACACTTCCAACTGCTTATTGCGCAGCTGCTCCAAGATTCCTAGCACGTAGTTGCTACTATAAGACGAGCCTGTTATAAATATTTGAATTCGCTGATCTACATTGGCGAAAAACTTGCGAACGTCTGGAATATCCTTTTCGTACTCTTCGGGAGTTTCATAGGATCGGATTTTAAATTTATATTTAGAATTGCGTGTTATACTATCATTAAGAAGATATACATTATATTGGGATATAGGGGTAAACTTTTCAGCGATTGCAGAAGCGCCGGTACCTAAGCCGATAATAGAAATCATAATTTTAAATCTTTGAGGTCTAAATAGTCGCGACCCGCTTTTAAATTAACAATAAAAGTATCTAACATGTTGGTGGCAAAAAGCTTTTTAATTTCCGGAATCAACTTTCTATCTTTGTCAGTCATGTCAAGCACGATTTCATCATGCACGATATGAGAAACCCACGAATCAGTTCCCTCTAGCGCCTTATCGATAGCAACCGCCCGATCCAGCACAATATCGGCGGTGGTGCTTTGAATAAGATAGTTAAAAGCCCTTCTCCGATCTACAGACAAATGGCGCCCAAAAGGCGTTGTCAGATAGCCATTATCATAATACTCTTTAAGCAAAGTGTCTCTATTGTAAACATCGGTGGTAATATTTTTTGAGTCAGGATTATATAACCAACTGAAAATTGTCGTTTTAGCTTCCTCGCGCGTTAATGACAACTCAAAGATATTTTTCATATTCCATTCGTGGATATCCTCGGCCGGTTGCTCCTGGGCCGAAAGAGCTAATAGGGTACGAAGCTCGGCGCCATTATAATCCAAGGAAATGAGCCAATCGTTATGAGGTTTTATAAGTTTACGCAAACCTCTCTGCAGTGTAAGAATGGGAAAGGAATTGGGATAAGTCGCAAGGCGCCCTGTGATAGTACCAAATAGATTATAATCTACATGGTGGGGGCCCGCCAACAGTTTTTTCGCATGAGCATGCACAATCGAACTCATAAACAAACGCTTACAATCGGTGCTGTTTAAGTTTAAATTTTGATATTTGAGCTTAAACAGAAGCTTATGCACTCGTGAGAGGTGGTCATAGCATTCGGGTTTTTCGTAAGTTTCAAAAACATGGGCGGTTATCTGATTTTTAATCTCACAAAACTCTTTTAAAAAATCTTGCGGCACTAAATCAAAAATGCAATGATCTCGTAGGTTTATCTTGGCTAGACTAAATGATCGAACATACGCTCGAAGACGCTTTTGTGCATGCTCCAGACGCTCTCGGAGGTGGTCCGGAGCAGCTTCCATAAGAGAAGCGCCCTGTGTCATGAGCCACGCATATTGAACATCTGCATCTTTTAAGGAGCCTGTATATTTCCAAGTCTTAGTAATCTCATCTGGGATGTCGTCAAAAAACAGTTGCCCATCCGCATAAAGGCCCACGCACTGAGATTTATCATCGAGTGTTTGGAAAATCAAGTTACATCCGCAGTCATAGCCAGTGCTTGTTCTATACTATACCCTAAAGAGCCGCGATAGTCAAATGGTTTATTGAGAATTATTTCGAAAGCTCTTAAGGCGGTTGACACATTTTTAGATTGATATAATTCCACACAATCATCAATGAGCATTTCCTTTTCAAAATCTTTAAAAACAGACTCTTCCTCTAAAAAGCGCGTTTTAAAGTATAACCTTAAAAAGAATTCTTCTGAATATAGCCGAGATAGTTGATCTATAGAGTATGTTTGAGGCGTCACTTTGCGCGAAAATGTAACCCCATTACATTCTTCCGTTTGTAGAAATGTGTCTGGTTTTACATTATTATAAAGATTCAATAAATAATATTTAAAATTTTCAAAATATCCTCGGTGAACCGTGGAATATCCTACGTTTAAAATCATTGCAGTCGTAGAAAATAGGTGTTTTTTTGCGTATCCCAACATTACCGGAGAAGCAATATCCGCCACCAGGCGCCAGGGCACAAATCTATCCACCATAAAACCATAAGAATTACACAGACTCACGTAACATGCCCAATTGGGGCTCTCGATAAAGTTATCGATTTTATCTTCATCGTTAGCAGCATCTAAGTCAGCTACCTCTATCGCTAATCCCGAACAATTAATAGGACAAAAGCGGCTTTTAATAAAACCTGGTTTGGTGAAAGGGTGAGAGCGAGCGCTTTCAGTCGTTAACACTTCATACTCTACCAAAAATTCTTCAAAATTTTTAATTTTAATATCTTTAGCATTAAGAGCAACGGCAATCCCATTACTATAAGATGTTAAATAACTCCCGTAAAGGGCGTTAGGATCTTCCCATCCTTTATAAACCTCAAGGGTGCTTAAATATTGTTGAGAAGAGTCTATTTTGCCGCTCGACAAAAGCTTGCGAAAAGCCAAGGAGAGATCCTTATAAGCATCCACCACAAAGTTTACTGCAGCAACATTGGTAGGAGCTACAATGCTGCGCAATGTCAACAGGTTCGGATTAAGCACCATCGGCACAAAAGACCGAGTAACTCTTCCATAAAGAAACTTTTCTCCTAAATTAAAATCAACTAAATTGGCGTAATCCACACTGGAGCGGGCCGTGAAGCTATAGATTGTTCTCTTATCAAAAAGTTCCTTTGCTGATTCTTTATTAGATTCTACATATAAAATTGACATAATATTTTTATTTACTCTCCTGGGTGTCGGGGTCTGTTATTAAATCCGCGATGGAATACTTACTTGGGCGAATCCTTTGGCTTAGGATCAACATCCCCCAGTTTATACTTGTTGGCCCAATTGGGATCTACCGTGCCCCAAGTTCCCGCCGTCACTGTCGCCCATCCAAAGCCATATACCGGCTCGATGCCTTCCTTGGGGGCGCCTACCAAACGATCCTGGATTGCTCTAGTGGTTGGGTTTTTTCTACTTTCAGCCAGGTCACCCCCGTCCATTGACACAGTATCCTTGGCTGCTGCTGCCGCGGCTGCGGCCTCTCTATCTGCCAAAATTTTGGTGCAAATGGTGGCTGTTCCGTCTCCGACATTAGCTCGAATATTTCCCAAAGGATCTGTGGTTGGATTTGTCTCTTGCACCCATTTGGTATATAAAGTGGTGTTGGCTTCGCCCGGCCCAAAACTATGTTCCGACAAATAAATCATGCAATAACCACCAATACCATAACGAGTAATATTCATTAAATCGCCAGCCCCCAATGTGGTTTCAGGCGCCCACCCTCGCGGGTCTACAAAAATATAAGTTCCCGGAAAGGTTCTTACATTTGCCAAGCAATTAACTGTAATGTCATATTGATCGCGCAGCTGCTCTAATCCCTGAAAACCATCTTGTTCAAATCGGACTTCTTTTAAATATTTGGCGTTGGTTTTTGTTAAGCTAATGTTTTTAACAATGCCTCGCCGGCGCCCCAGCATATAATGAAAAATGCCATCCTCTTCATCTTCAAGTTTATTCCCTGTTCTGGGGCGAGATCCTGGAGTTCTACCAGCGGAAAAAGCCAAATAATTAATTTCTTCCGTTATGTCTCCCTGCACTCGAGGGGATCCAGGAGGCCCCGAAATATTTAACAATGAACCCTCCATCCCTTTCGCAAAGTCAAGATCTACACGATCCGGCACCATCTTGGCGCCACTCGTCACCCAAGTCCCCAACATATGCTGGGTTAATTCGTCCGTCAGTGCTGTTCCATACCCCTCGGGGAGAGGCGGTGGATAAGAAGTAAAGACGCTTTGATTTAAAACTATTTTTTGCTTAGTGTTGTGAGAAAAACACGCCGCATCATTTAAAAAATTACTGATGAGATCATTAAAAAAATCTATCAAAAAGGCACTTAAAAAATAAGTTGTCGCTTTGTTGTTAGTCATTTTTTCATTTAACCATTCTATAAAATATTTAACCGACACAGGAATGTCACCCAAGCTGATATATGTGGCTTCGCCGTTGTCTTTTGGGTTGATAATTTCGACAGGACCCAATATAACTCTAAATCTTTTAAAGTTTTTATAAAATTTAGTAATCGCAATCTTTTCATCTTCATATTGACAATCCTCTATATGTTTCAAATCGGGATCGGTGGTTGCCCCTGCTTTTATATCATCTAAGGCCGCGCCGCTCTCCGAATAATCTTTTAAATATTCCTCAATGGACGCTAAAATAGTATCTACAAGCTCGCTCACATAGAAAAACCCCACGTAATTCATACCAGGATACTGTGCTTCCAAAGTGACTTTTATCTGAGCAGATTTTTTCTCATATTCCTCCTTACTGATTGATTCTCCCACGCGCACACTTAGATATTGATTTACGAGATCTTGAGAGACAGTTCCCATAGCATCAGAAGCATTTTTTATTTCTATGCTCCCAGAGGCTTCATAATAGGGCCCCATAGTTTGAAAACTTTTCAATTCATCATAACTTAATGGAATGTATTTAATTAAACTCAAATCATCCATCCGAACTAGAAGAGATTGAAGCGACATCGCCTTTTCTTTAGCAACAGCATTACTTTCTGCATCTTGTTGCTTAATTTTAGATAACTGTTCAGAGGTACATTTTTCTTTCAACGCCTCATAGAGTAGCTCTCGCCGTGTCTGCATAAGAGTCGCGGTGGAATCATAAAAAATGTTAAAATAGGGTTGGTTGAAGAAAGTGTCAATATATGCCCGATAGTTAATAATAAAATTTACGCGCCCTTGCTCATCAATTTTAAATTCATGAATAGTGGGAATCAGATTAAGCGTCACATAGGATTCAGAGATAGCTTCGAGGATACTATTCTTGCCGCTAGCAGAGTAGCTCGTAAATATATCCTTATTGCCAGACGGATAAGCCCACCCCACAACAGCCTTTAATCTAAAGTCTAACGCGTCCAGGTTCTCTCGAATCTCATTCAATGCAATGTCATTGGGAGTATCCTCATCACACAAACCCTGTGTGGAGCTTATCTTGCCTGTTTTGAGGGCCAAATCCGCATACTTATATCCCCCCCGATCCACCAACAACTCACTAAAACTGTTAGCAAAAATATGCAACTTTGCTTTAATACTCTTTTGAGCGGCAAATGGATTGTTTCCGTCATACGCAAAAGAAAACTTTTTAATACCAATCCCAAATCCTCTTTTGGATTTATCAGCAAAAACACTACTCACATCCGCTTCCGTGGCGTATGCATCAAACTTAAATTCTTGTTGATATTCCTTCCCAGAATCATCTTCTTTAACTTTATATAAACGTATTTGGGGCTGCAAGTTGGCAAGCTCACTATTTTCCATATTAAATAAAGCAGCAGTTATCCCATTCTGGGTCATTACATTCATGAAATCAAAAGGATCCCCTTCCACTTGTAAAGATGCGTTCATCGCCTCGGCGCCGGAAATCCCATACCCCATATACGGAAAAGGCTTATAAGTTGTGGTGGCTGCTTGTTCTTTTTTATAGGCCACTAAATCAAAAATCTTTGCTAGCAAAAAGCATTGTTCCTTAAAAACTAACCGTTCATAGGTCACCCCCTCAGCTGCTGCTGCTGCAGCTAAATCGTCCGCTAACGTGCGTTGGGCGGCGCGCTCGGCCTTTCTTTTTTCCTTTTCTTCCTCCGTTCCAAATTTATCATAATATGCATCTTCCCAAAAATTAGCTAATTTGGTGGGATCCAGAACGCTCCAAGTGGCTTTCGCAACATCTTGGACCCGCTCGGACGTCCATGGCGCTGATTGAAAGGCGGTATGGGCAAGATCACCGGGGGCGCCTTGATCTTCTTTTTCTTGATCGCTTGCAGCTTGTTGCAGTCCCTCGGTCAGAGTGCCTAATTCTCTCAATTGCGTCTGTAGTGTCGCCTGTATAGATGCTTGATCGTTCGACATGTCCCACTCGGGAATGTCTTCGTAAAGATCTTGAGTAGAAG
>NZAS01000141.1 GCA_002686195.1 Candidatus Pacearchaeota archaeon
CTGGGGGGCATGTTGTTATGCGGGTGGTCTTTGCAAGATAGAGAGAAGTGAGTCAGATTGCACGGGTAACGAAGGTATTTGGCAAGGAATTGGATCACTTTGTACTCCTGGTACAATTTGTCCAGTCGGACTATCCGGGGCATGCTGCGTTGACGACACTGAAGAGTGCTTTGACACAAGTTGGCTTGTATGTCAAGATGTTCATCATGGAACCTTTATGAACGGAGAATCTTGTGCTAGCAATCCATGTGTCTTTGGATTTCGAGGCGTTGGCTCTTGTTGTGTTGATGGTAGATGTTTTCAGTTAACTGAGAGAGAATGTCTGGAGTCAGGTGGAAGCTACATCGAAAGTGGCGTATCGTGTGATAGTATTCAATGTTCTTCTCCAAATTATGATAGAACGTACACAGAAGAGGTGTCTGTATATAAAAAATCATCTACGAATGATGGAGATTCATTTGAGTTTGTTGCAAAATTGCCATATCCATATAACGCGAATGTTGATTCTATACAGGAAACTTCTTATGGGAATTTTTTAAATGCAATAAGTGGAAATTGTTTTGATTTAGAAGAATACAATATTGCAATAAATGAAAACGGAACATTATTATCCGTATCTGGGTATACTCTTCTTGATAATGGAGTAAGGCGACCTTACATATTAACGTGGTATCGAGAAGATTATTCTGGATATAATTGGACGTTAGTACAAGACACTAGGTTTGTTGATTGGGGGGACACAATATTTAATAATGGGTCAGAATTTAAGGGTGTCACGGTAAATAGGGGTAGAGTGCTTGCTCTGGCTTATCAAATAAATAATGACAGTACGAAGATTTTTAATGTAAATGGGTTTGATCGAGAGAACCCAGGAAGCATCTCTATGTCTGTTATTTTAGATGCGATTAATCCTCAGTCAAAAATGTTAATGACTGGAATTCATTCTTTTGACGTCACTGTTGGATATGTATCTGTTGTATCTAACAGGTATGATGTTGTTAGTATCATAAAAGAGACAGTAGATAAATCATCACCAGAGAATCATTGGACTTATGATATTCTTGGAGAAAATCACACAGATCTGTCCGTCCTTAAGGGGCTATCAAATGTTTCTTATGATTTTTATAGCGACAATTCGGTTAATAATGTTGAGATGCCAAATTGCACACATGTTAAAATTAAGAATTTTAAAGATAGCGGTATATGTTTAATAACTCATGGAAGAGATAAAAACATGTCAATAGATGTGTATATGAGAGGTGAAGGAGAGACTAATTATGGCACCGATCAATCACCATTGGATTGGACTGTTGCGGAAAATTCACTTCCTCAAAATCCGTCTAGAGTTTATCAAACTGGTTTAGATAGAAGCAATATGATAAGAGGGTTTTATTGTAAGCATATTAGTGAATCATCTGGTCTTTGTTTGCTGTCTGACCCAAGGTTTGGATCATTATCACAAGAGAGAGGTAGGATTTATCCATATCTTTATTTAGGTGGCGAAAGTGATGATGAGGGGTACAACTTCATATTTTGTCATACAAAAAACATGGCTCCTCTAGTTAATGGGTCTTATTCTAGTGGAATAGAGTATGAGGGTAGGAATGTATCGAATTTGTTTGGTTTTTCTTGTTTTGGATACGAAGATTCATCAGGTTTTTATATATCAGCATTAAGCTGCGACCCATCGTCTGGTGGTTTTGTTTCATTTTATAAATTTAATTCCACTGAAGTCGATAGAGAGAGCTTAAACGACTCTAGCGGTTTTAGAAAATTACAATCAAAAATTATATCTTCTTATGCACTTGATATATCTTACGACAGGTGGGATAAAAAATTCAAATCATCGTATCTTGGTTTTGATAGTTCTGAGGTACATAGCGTGTCTTCTACTTCCTTATATGGTGGAGAATTAAATATTCATAATGGTAAAATAGATTTTAGTGAAGATATAGATGGAGGCTCAATCATATTAAGATCCACTGATCCAGAAGGAGACACCGATGGAGCTGAAGGGAATGAAGATGATCAGTCAAACATTTCGCTTGAGTTAATAGCGGGCAAGTCTCAGTCTATTTATACTCAATTTGGCATACTTTTTCATGACGATGGATTTGGTGGATCTCATGGAGATACGTCTCAAATAAAGCTATCTGATTCAAAAATATCTGCTATTGCAAATTCTGTAACAGGAGTCTTTGAACTAAATGATACATTAACTAAATATGACAATATTAAAGTTGACATTAAGGGTGCTGCGTTTAAGGAAAGAGGATCTGCCCCTCATGTAGTCTTAGAAGATACGTTTGAGGGTATAAATTCGGGTCTTCCATCATTCTTAAGTCAGGTTCAGCAAATGAATATCTTAAGAAGTGGGTTAGCTCTTAAGAAGAAGAATCCCTATGATTTTGATAACATTTTTATCCCATATCAATCTAATTATTCGTTAAGTTGTGATCATGCGTGGTATGATAAGTTTAATTCTACAGTTGATTTTAGTTTACAAAAGAAAAATAAACCACTAGATATATCTCTATCGTTCCCATCGACTGTTTTTGAAAAAGAAGAAGATAGTATAATTTGGGTGGGTGGACCAGAGGGTATTATTGAGGTAAGCGGAATAGATTATTCCGTATCGGTTCCTAGTATATTGTCGGAATATGATATTGAAAATGTTATAAAGATAAGAAGGGTCGGATCCGAGATATTGATTTTGTCATTAGACTATTTATTAATAATTAATGAAGAAACTAATGACATAGAGGTAGACCCAATTTATGGAGTAACAGGAAGACCAAATGATGTCAATAGAATGTTCAATGGCATATATATTATATGTACAGATAATGGAATATATTCTAGGACGGCTGGAGATGCACTATATATTAAAGATTATGGACAAGACTTTTATTCTACAGGAACTTTCGATAAGTTTTTTATTCTTGAGGATATATCTGGGTTTATGTTTGCTATATCAGAAAACACAATTAGCATAACTAGTAATGGAAAAATCTGGGGGTCTTATAGTTCTCCGTTGCCGAACACGGATACTAATAAGTTGTTCAAATTTAGAGGCGGTCATTTGCTGTTAACTAACTTCGGAACCTTTTACGATAATGGGACTTTGTTAGAAGAAAATTATTCTTTAGAATTATTAAAATTGCTTGGACCAGAATCTACTGGCTCTGAGAATAGTGCAGTTAGAGCGAACGACGCAGGTGCTGTGGTAGAAATCTCTGAAGATGGTACTGTATTACAGTCTGAGTTGTTCGTGGCAATTTCTGATGGATCATATTCTATATCTACATCTTCTTTAGATACTTTTGAACACGACTCAGCTACTAGTGGACTTTCATCCATACATAAGGTGATTAGATTTCAGGGAAATTGGCTTGTATTTAGTTTTGATAATTTTAAATTTATTGACGATACTAATATATATAGGCTTTCTACGGGGTTAAGAATTTAATGGAATTTATACCATCAAAAATATCAACTTATTTTCGCGTTGTCGGCTCACCAGATCAGGGAAGTAATGCTTTCAAAATATCTGAGGTGCAAGACGCTTATATAGACGCTCTTAATTGCTTATCTTTAGAGCAAGGAAATTATCCTGTTAGATTTAGATCAGATGCAGATGAGTCAACTTCTATAGGGTGCTTTCAATCTTATTCTTTTTCAGAAAACATCCAAGACACTAGCTTAGTCTATCCAATTGCATCTAATGCTATTGGAAAAATGTATGTATATATTAGATTACGATTTTCTGATGTGTTAAAGTTTAATGTCAAGTTAGATGACGTCGAGTTGCGTAGCGTAGAAATACTTAATCAAGATCCATATGTAAATATTGACAATAACATGTGGATGGTTTATAGAATTGAATTAGTATCTCACGTAAGGAAAGTTTATAATTTATCAATAATTCCAGAGTCATCAGGAATTCAATTCGATTCTTTGGTTATTAGTTTTGAGGATCACTTATATGATGAGACTCCAATTATCGATGATTTATTTTTGACGGATAATGAACTGTTTTCTGAAGCAATAATAAATAAAAATTTTCAGTCTCCATACCTTACAATACTAACAAAGCTATTTGTAACTAATAATATAGGAAATATAGAAGAAGAATTTGCTTATCTAGGAGTAAAGACTACCGCAGACGACTCCTTTCGTGAAGGGTGGTCTAATTTTGAAATTACACCACTACCTGGATATCAGTTTGATTTATCATATAGTGAGTATGTTTTTGGTGTTTTTGTTACGCCAAGTTCTGATTCATATTATTTGGTGTGGGACTATTCAGATGATGATCCGTTTATTGATCCGTATTCCTCTTCTGTCTCGTATAAAATTATTAACGGTGAGTTTGTCAATCAAGGAGATAGTAATCAACTTGCGATTAAGGTCTATAGTGACAGAGATCCTCTTGATGAAGAGTTTTGTTCAATTCAGACAGAGCCTGGAAAGGAATATATAAAATATATAGAAACCTTTTCAGATGCGATAGAATCTGACGTATCAAGAAATGTAAAAATAATAGAAAATGATGATGGAACAGAATCTGTTGAGCTAGATCTTCCAGACTCTATAGTTTCATTTATCGTTGACCAAAGTGGATCAATGACGTGGAATGATAGCAAGGGTTTTAGATTTGATCTAATAAGAGATATAGCTTACAGATTTAACTCTGGATATCCTGGCAACATAAGCTATAACCTATTAACATATCAGGCGACTCCTATAATTACTCAGTTTTTTGGAATATTGGAAGATGAAGTTGAAGATACATCCAATATTAACGAGGCAGAATTTTCATTCTTTTATGATCCAGTGAACGGATTTGCTGGAGTTCATGTAGTAAGAAAAGAAGGATCTATTCCCTCTAACCCTTTAGATGGAGAGATAGTCGCATCTGGTTTTTTTGATAGGTTATTTGATGATGGATTAGATCCAAGTAAGACATATTATTATTCTGTTTACGGTAGAGATTTGAACCAACACTTCAGTAGAGCAGAGACAATAGAGGTTCAATCTAGAAAAAGAATTGTGCCATATGGTATTGGGGATTTAACTGGAATGCAGAGGATAGGCACTGGAGTCAGAAGAGACTCTTATACAGAATACTTATATCATATGGATGAGTCTAGCGGAGACATTGTTTATGATTTTGGTTTTTCAGGTATAAATTTATTATATACAGACGATAGCGGAATTAATTCCTTGCCACTTTGGCTTGATCAAGGAGAAACTCCACAAGCCAGTCCAGATGATCCGGATGGAAAAGGTTCTGGCGTTAGATTAAATGGTCAGAGTCAATATCTTGAGAGTAAAGAAAAGGTTATCATAAATGATGAGTCATTTACGGTGATGGGGTGGGTATATCCATTCGCAGATGAGGATAATGATTTTTATGGAGACAGGTGCATCTTGTCTTTACAGAATGAGCCAACATTAATTATTGACGACCCATACTCTGCTCCATATTATCAGTCAAACACTTATTTGCAAATAATTCATTTAAGTTCTGGAGAGGTTGCATTTAGTTTTAATGGCGAAGATTTTGTAAAAACATCTGGAGTTTTATCTCCAAATATGTGGAATCAGTTTTCTGTTTCACTTGATGGCTCGAAGCTTAATTTCTATATTAATGGAGAGCACGATAGCGAATATGACTTACCAGACTCGTTTGTTAGGAACATTATCGCGTCAACCTTATATATAGGTAGAGATAGAACTGAGAAATATAATGGATTTTTTGGAAAGGTTACTGAGTTTTCTTTTCATTCTATTAAAAGAGATGTAGAATATATTTACAATAATTATTTATATTTAACTAAAGATAATGGCGATAGAATCTTTACGCTTCAATTCACTTATCCATACAGAGATGATGACGACAGAGACGTTAGGGTTAAAATAGTAAGAAACAGTCAGATAGGAAGTCTCAAGTATCTTAGTGATACATTAGCTGGTCCGGATAATTATGGATTTGGAGCTAGCGGAAACAGCCGTGCAGTATATGGGTCAGATATAGGTCCAACTCATGAAAACGATGGGGATATAGTTTTTGATGAAATTGTTACAGACTCATTAAATGAAATAACTATAATAGAGGATTTTGCCTCTCCATTAAGTGACTCTCAGACATCTCTTGGCTCACAGAGGGGTTTTGAGATTTATTACAGGGCTTTTTCTCAAAATCAAATAGGGAATTGGAGCATACCTTCAGACTCTAGTCTTGTCTCTTTTTCTCCAAGCATATTAGAACAAGAAGACAGACCTGATGCGACATTGCCTGCCGTTACTTATATAGAATCAATACCTGGAAATCAAAAGGTTTACTTAAGATGGACTATGCCACAGGACGATAACGTAACGCACGTTTTAGTGTACTATAGTCCAGAAGATACAATATCAATTGATCCATATGGAAATCCCCATAATAGTTGGTGTGTTTTTATAGGAGACGCAGATTCCGGAGAGTTTGTTCATCGTGCTGGAAGATTAGCATCAGAGGTTAATTCTGGACCGCTCGGGACACCAGCCGTGCAGACTGGTGATTTAACTAATGATAAAACAGCATATTACATGGTTGTAACTAGAGATAGATTTGGCAATCTATCAGAACCCGTTTTTATTAATGAAATTCCAAAAGAAAATACAGATGAATCAATTATACCGGTAGAGTCAGTTCTTGGAGTTCAAAAGCAACCAGTTGATGAAAATGCAATTTCACTTAAGTGGTATAATCCAATTCGAGCAGAAACATTTGGAGGATTAACTTTGAGTGGAGGTGAGATTGAGGGATATTTAACAGATAGAGTTGTACTTTATGCGCGAATAACAGATTTATTTGGTAGACCATTCAGTGAATCATTTAAAGTTGAGATCAAAAACGAGCGAGGTTTCGATTCATATGGAGACCCAACATCAGGTGTGGTGTCAATGAAGTCAGAGTTATATAATCCATATACTGGCGAAATTATTGAACCAATAGATTGGGATCAGTTAATCTCAAAGACAACTCATATAACAAAAGATGGGTGGGTCAGGGTTTTTATTCAACCATCAAAAGTCCCCATATCAGTGCTTTCATATATAGCTTCAGCTGGAACTGATATTTGGTTAGAATATTTCACGAAAGAAAAATATTATGGTGATAGTGTCTCTGGAAATCCATTTGGATTTCTATACAAAAGTAGGGAAATAGCATTAGATCTCGTCAACCCGTTTGAGTTTTCAATTGTCGCCAACACATATGTTGAACATGACTGTAGTCCATTTGATGATTATTATGGGAATTTTGAATATTTAAAAGGTAGTACCGGTCCAGAAATTTGTAATTATGATTTATTTGGAGATCCGTGTACTGGCGATTTTCTTGGATCTTATGTTAAGAGAAATGAACCCTACAGGATTACCTGTGAATGTTCATATGAGGGTAAGCCGCTTGCAGATGGATCTCAGGTCTACATTGAAGTTAGAGACGATGTAGCTCCGTTTTGCAATGCATTGGAGCAACCCATGACGTGCGAAAAAAAGGAAGACTGGTATTTCGATCCAGCCACCAAGAGAATGGTGTACAGTCCGACTTTTGATGATGTCGCAAGTGATGTTGTGTCTCCACTAAGACCGGTATATGATTTTGTTCAAAGTGGAGATGATGGGTCTGTGGCATACTTGGATGTTGCTGTTCCGGAATATGCTAGAACAGTTAGGGCAATAATTTATGCTAGTGTAAACGGCTTTACTGCGATGTCGACCGTATATCTTTTATTTGAACCAAATCTTAAGATAGAGATAGAGGGTAGGGCTCCAGTTGCAGATGGTGTTGATATTGCTCAGCAACAGGCATCTGTATATTTTGTCGATCCAGACACTGGAGTCAAAACTCCAATGGAGGATTTAACTGTTGTTAAATGGGAGTTACTCAGGTTAAGAAATACGATTCGAAATAGACCATTTTATACGACTAGTGAAGTTCAGGGAAATAGATATGCGGATGGCATTTATGACTATCAAATAGATGGAGTGTCTGATAATATTTATTTTGGTCCAGCTGATAATGTTGAGTGGAAATTAGTAGAGGATATAGAATGGGTGGTGGATCCGATTACCGGGGACGATAGACAGATAGCTATTATTAGAAAAATACCAGAAGAGTATATATTAAGAGCAACAGTCAATTATAATGGAGTTTTGGCTCAGGCGGTTCATCCATTATGTATTATCCCATTTGGACCACCTGACGTTGAGGATCCACTGGAACCAGTGACTCATTTTTTAATAGAACCTACAGGAGAGACACTAGATCAACATTTTGTTCAAGAAATTTGGTCAGATGGAATTGATTTTGCTGGATTCGATATTGTCCGAGATCCATCTTTGGGAGATACGGATGTGCAATCTAAGTTTGCAGAATGCCATAGCGGAAATAGCCATCTGTCTGGGTGCGAAAACTGGTTCTTAACTACATTGCCAGAAAATAAGCCAATAGACATTAGAATGGGTGAGTATCCACGTAAGATGGGGGAGGAAGAGTTATTTTGGCAATATCATATAGACATTGTCCATGGAGATAGTTTTACGTTTGAAGAGGATGAGTTTGGTTTTGAATTTCTTTTATCGAATTATGTTGAATTTAACAGGGCGACAATGCAGACTGGAGAGGAAAACACAAAAAGATTTTATGTTAGAAGCAATGGATTTATTTCTAAAGATACGGCAGATCCATTAAAAAGAGCATTTTATGCCGCATGTCCGCATTGTTTTCATTGCAAACCCATGGAACCATGGGATCTTCCAATTTACTATCACATGTCTATTGATGGATTTACTTCAATAATACATGAAGGAAGGGAATTTCCTGTAATGGCAATGGGATCTTGGGGGAAAGGGATTCCGCCGAAACTTATACGATTTAAAGAACCCCTTAAGTTGGAGTTTTCTCATATAGAGGTCAATGGTGAGTTGTCAAATGATTTTATTATAGACGGAGTATCTTATAATGATTTAATCTTTAAGATATCATTTTCTAATAAAAGAGTCCCTGATGGAGAAAGGTGCACTGTTTATAGTTGCGGTACAAATCCATTACAGGTAGAAAGTGAATTTGTATATGTTGAAAACTTCTCTAGTTCAAACTCTCCATACAGTGAGCCACTATACTGGTCTTATGTTAAAGTTAGAGTATATCCAATTGGTCCGGAAAAAAAACGTGATGGTATTATTTTTGTTGAATCAAATTATGATAAGCTGGGAACTGTCTATAGACAAAAAGTCTGTGGGGCTAAAATCAATTACGAACCAGTACTACTTCCTCCTGTAGTATATGATGAAATTCAGCAGGATCTTCCAATGTCCAGACCAAGCAATCAGACTCCATTTTTAAGATCTTGTTGGTCATATAATACATTGCTTGGCGGCACTCAGGCAGAAGAAGATTCTGCTTGGACTCAAATTCCATCAATGAATATAAGAAGGGGGATGAGTGAGGCAGAATATGTAAATGGAAGGATATATACATTTGGAGGAGTTACGACATTTGGGATAACCAATCAGTCTGAAAGCTGGGCTCAAGGTGATGACTCGTGGACATCAGAAATGTCTATGCCACAGCCATTATTCGGGTATAATTCAGTTAATGATGGAAGATATATTTATATTATTGGAGGTGTTGGGCTTGACTCTAATGATAGATTGCAGGTTCAGAACTCTTTATATAGATTTGATACAGTAACGGGAGTTTGGGATCAACTTGCAGATATACCTCCGGTGGAGAGTGAGTTCGTAGATCAGCCAACCGGCGCATGTTGTGTGACTGGAGAGGATTGTTTTATATCAACATATTGGGAGTGCGAAGATGCAGGCGGAATTTTTATGGGAGAAGAATCTACTTGCGAAGAAGAAACGTGTGAGTCGGGTGATTTCGGCGGCTGGATTGGACCTGATTTTGACCCAGCAAGGTTCGGATTGAGATATGGTTGTGCATTTGGGAATGCTCATATTATTGATGGAAAAATCCACTTAATGTGCGGAATTAATTTGGTTGATAGTGACAGGTTTGAACCTATTAGGTATAACAATTTTATATACGTATACGACATAGGTTTAAATAAATGGTTTATCTCATCGAAAATTATTGACGATGATTCGGTTTTTTACAATAGAATAAATGCTTTTAGTTTTTATGAAGAAAGAACTGACTCAATTCATGTTGTTAGTGGTCAGGGGTATAGAATTAATGACAATGGAGACATTAATGCAGATGAAACGTTTACATTTACAGACTCTTTTAGGTATGACATTTTTAGTTCATATTTGGTTGATGAATATAGTAGCGACCCAGACTATGGTGAAGATCCATACTCTAGTGGAGATTCTGAAATAATCATTGAATCTGCGTTCGTCCCAATAATTCGCACAGATGATAATTCATACATAAATATTCCAACTCCAAAATATAGAGGAAAAGCCACAACGATAGAATCAGAGTATTATTTATTCGGAGGGTTTATAGAGGAATCGGACGATAGCCCTGGGACAGTTGCATCAAGAAAAATAGAGTTAGTAACTTTCGATCAAACTACTGGTCTTTTCGATACAGATAAAACTTTACCAAAAAGTCTATCTGGGAGGTCATACCATGGGTTAACTTCAGATAGTAACAATGTAATATATGTAATAGGTGGGTTAGGAACTGGGCATGCTCCAGGATACGTTCAAATTGAGGCAAATGCGTATAGTGGAGATAATGTTCTTGAAAATGCTGATCCACCCCCATGTCCAGAGAACATGTTGCATGAAGCGTGTGAAGAATATCAGGAAAATTGGTTGCCCATTTCTTCTTTAAGATTAGATGGAGAATCTGGTGCTACCATTCGGATTAGAGTTTTTGATGATGAAGGTGATTTGATTAAGAAACAACTTACATGTGTTGTAACGGGGTATTTGATCTTTACCGCAGAGTTACTGTATGGTCAGCAACTCATGGGATTGGGCGGTCGAATTGGTTCATCAGAAGCAGATAGGAGTACTTTATTGTATCCTGTCATATTTAGTGAAAATGAATTCAAAATAAACAATGGAGTGTCATCTACTCGGCTTATGCCAAGATCAGAGGATCCGCTAAAGCCAATTGATGAACTTAAGGAAGTTTTAGGTATCGATGAACGACATCAATTTGATGTTGGATCTTTCCCTTATGATGAGATTATGGAGGTAATCCAGGGAGAATTAAGGAGTCCATATGAGATTGAGGTTAGAATAAAGATAGTTGATGATTTTTATTATGGTTCGACAGTTGACAGGGGAGAGGATGACCTTTATGGAGGAGAGGGGTCAGATGGGGTAGTTTATTTCCCAGAAAATGATCAGATTGATCTTATTGCAAGCGAAAACGATTGGGATAATGCAGAATTAATTTCTGATTTTCAATTAAGAAATGTAGGTAGGGCTAATGTTGGGATTGCATATACATCTTCAAAAATAGCTATAATTGCTCCCAAATATGATACTGACTTGTTTTATTTTAACACTTGGGATGCGGGTGATTATTATTTCACCATTAATAGAGTTGGATTTAGTATGCTCAAGGCTATTTTATCTGTCTATAATGATGATCATGAAAAGGTGTCCGAGCTAATATATAGTGATGATGACTTCTTGCGGGGCGTTAATTCTCACAAGATTTCATTAAATGCAAATTCTAAATATTTTTTATTAGTTAGAGCTCTTGAAGAAGAGGGTGACCCTCAGCTTGACGCAGATTTTGGACAATATAGATTGAGAGTGTCTCGTTTAGCTGAGATGCCAGATCCTCCACCTCCTCCGATTGATACGGAAGTAGTATGTCCGTTTATATGCCCTGTTGTTGGCGGTAGCATTAATATAGTAAGGTGTTATAGTTTGGGGACTTCTGCATCTCTTGTTGATATAAATGATGTAGATGATGATATTATAGACGTCTATTCCGAAGGCATTATTGATGAGTATGGTCCATATTACGATCCTGATGACAATAATTCTGAAGTTATTCCCAATACTGTTTTAGTAGAGCCATTAGACTTTACTTTATTAAATATAGATGATGATTTGATCGGCGGGGGTTCTATGGGCGGCGGTGGAATCCCAGACACACCAAGCCCTCGTATTGCTTTTTACGCAGACTTCGAATGGCTTCCTGAGGTGAAAAATATATTGTTTAATAACACTTCGTCGTATGACGATTTGGTTAAACATTTAGAAAAGTTAAAATATACAGTACCTTTTGGGTCGTCTCCAATGTTGGATTCAATAATGGAATTGTCTACACTGCTATCTTCTGCAGATGACAAGAAAACAATATATATGCTTACTGACAATTCAGATAATACTTCATCTATTAATATAAATGATGCACTAGAATATCTTAGTGGGATTGATGGAGAGGGGAATACTCCGGTTGTGATAGGTAATCTTTCGAATGTTTATCCAATAACTTTGTCTGCTCTTGCTTCTCGAACTGATACCGAAGGGATTGATATCATATCTAGAAAGACAAGAGGAAGGAGTTTTACAATATTGTCAGAGGAATTTTTAGATGATTTTGTGGATTTGTCCGTAGCAAGGGGGGCTGGTTCTGTTGGATTTGGCGAATTTTACTATGTATTTGACCTTAAGCAGTTATCTATGGTAAATTCTATGTCAGTATCATTCTTTATTCCAGAGAATTCTGATGCAAATTGGTCTTTTGCTACAAGTGTTGATGGAATAAATTATACGGAATTTAGTCGGGAATTTAATCATAATGAAACGGCAGATTTTGATGACCTAACATGCAGGTATATTAAATGGAATGTGCAGTTTATACATCTATTGAAGCCATCAGATGATGGTTCAGTGGACTCTCCATCTTTGAGTAGCTTTAACTTGGCTATATCTGCAGATAAGGAATCATTTATATTTATGAACAAAGAGGTTGATTCTTCTTCTGTACAGCAGTTAATTGCTACAACTCTTTCTTCCGTTCCTGATAACTCTTCTTTGGAGATTGGAGTTGGCTCTGGAGAATCAAGTGATTGGAGTGACTTCTATTCAAAATCTCAAGACTCTGTAAATGAAGACGGGAAAGTTTTTGTTCCAATAAGATCCACAATGTCTGATGATGATAACCCAGAACCACTTATTAGTATTGATGATTTGGTATTTGAACCATTTTATGGTCCATGGGATGTTAATTCAGATTTTACTATAGTTGATTCTGAAACCGGACAGGTTGATAAAGATTTATATAGGGTGTACCCAAGAAGAGGGATTGTCGTTTTCTCATCATATCAGAGGAATCGTTCGTTTAATATATTCATTGACCCGCCACCTACTTTTAGAGTTGCAGTTAAGGTGACTAATAAAAAGCCAGAATCTCAAGTGTCTCTTGATGGAGTCGCATATCAATATAATACAAACATATTTCTTCCATCTCAATATACCAACAGACCACCTATTGCTTATGACCTAAAGGTGTCACCTGAATATCCAGCAATTTATAGTCCAGTAAATGCATCATATAGGTATGCTGACTTAAATGGAGATCCAGAAAATAAAGATAAAACAGAAATAAAATGGTATATAAATGGAGTAGAACAACCATGGCTTAAGAATCTAACTAAGTTCAATGACCTAGACAACCCAGAGGATATATTCTATAGTAATGTTGGAACATTTTCGTTGACGGATGTATTACAATTTGTGGCTCTTGAGGGGTTAATAGGGGATACTCCAGAACAAACCGCAGCGTTAAGGGGTGAAAGTATTTTTAAGGTTGGAGATCAAGTATATTTTACTGTAAAACCTCATGATGGATTTCAGTATGGAGATGTGGCATATTCCAACGTTATTACTGTTGTTGAGACACCACCATTCCTAACTAGATTAGAAATTAAGGGTAGAAGGATTTCAAATCTTTCTCCAACAGAAAGATATACAACAGGAGCTCACCTGTTTGCTGACTTTGACTATTTCTCTCCTGTTGAACAGAACAACTCTATAATAAGATGGTTTGTGAATGATGATATTTTTAAAGAGGGGCTATTAAATGAGGCAAATGATTCTGGTATTTTAAATACTCTTTTAACTCCAGGGGAGTTTAGTGCAGCTACAGGGGTAGCTGTACATTCTTTTGATATTGGTAATATTATATATTGTGAAATTACCCCAGTTGGTTCGTCTTCCCAAGGAGATACTGTTCAAAGCCAAACAGTTACTATAGAAAATGAGATACCCAGCATTAGTAATGTTGAGATTAATGGACGGAGAGAATCTGAAGGTAATGGGACGGCAAATCTAAATGACAATTTATCCATAACGTATGATTATCATGATACGGATTTAGAATTCAATTTTGGACAGTTAATACAATCAGATAGGACAGTAGTTCAATGGCTAGTTTCGAGTGGGGATAGCAGCTTTGTTGAATATGAGCTCCCTGCCGGAAGTGATCCAAAGATATTATACGCATCTAATACCGTTTCTGGACAGGATTGGAAAGCGAGAATTACCCCCTTTGATGGAATATCTCAGGGTGAGTCTGTCGAAACTGTCGAAATACATATATTGTAAGGATTGATTTTTAATGGATAAAGATATTTGTATAGGGGTTTTGCATCACAATAATCCTCAGTTAATACTGAGGTTTTTAGAGTCTATTTATGACAATACGGAGAATTTTTATTTATTAATTCTTGACAACAAGTCTACGGACAATTCTGTCGATGTAATGCGCGGTTATTTAGAAGACAAAAGTGGGTATAAGTTATTTTTGGGTTCTTCTAATCTCGGGGTAATAGGTGGAAGAAACGCACTATTCAGATATTTTCATGAGAACTTAAATTACGATAGTCTTCTAATATTAGATAATGATCAAATCGTTCAAAAGGGGTGGCAAGAGCAGTATATGAATTTTAAGAATTCAGGAGAATATGACATCGTCGGAGTTGAAGGGTGGCAATTGAGACCTGGAACATTTTATCCATACAAGAAATGTGTAGCTCATAATGATTTTTTTAATTACGTTGGTTGTGGGGGAATGATGATATCTAGAGAGGTTGTAGATACCATTGGGTATTTTGACGATCAATTCAATCCTTATTATTTTGAAGATCCAGATTATGCAATGAGAGCAAGTGACGCAGGATTTAAATTAGGTTGGAATTCTAAAAACAGAATACTACACTTAGCTCATCAAACAATTGGACTGAAGGGAGATAAGAAGTTGCAGTTCAATAAATCGCATAGGCTGTTCATGGAGAAGTGGAAACACAAAAGAAACAAGTTACCCGTGTTTAGGAATTCACTTTGAAGAAGTTACTTCCGTTAGATGAGAGCGTGTTAGTCTTTTTACATGTAAAAAAGACTGGAGGTATAAGTTTGCAGAAATTAATTCAGGATCAATTTCCTGGTAAGTTTTATGGAAACGACCACAGTGCGTTAAAGAAAAAAAAGAAGATTAAAAAATCTGACATAAAAGACATTCCAAATGGATCTGCAGTGGCTAATCACTGGACATATGAAGATTTTAAGCCAATAAAAGATAGGTGTAATTTTATTACAATAATCAGGAATCCACTGGATAGAATCGTTTCGGCATATAATTTTTATTTACAACATCACCCAAGTGGAGATACTTTCTCTGGATACATTAAAGAAGATAATAATAAAAATGTAATTACGAAATTCATTGACGACCCAGCGTTGATGACTGAATTCTATTTGTTTGAAAATATCCCTAAAGACATAGTAAGTTCTAGTTTATTGTCAATAAGCAAAAAAATAGAACATACGAATAAAACAAAATATGAATATAGACCATCTGATTCTGAGATTAAGTATTTTATTGATTTAAATAACTTAGATATAGAGGTGTATTCTAAAGCATTAGAGTTAAAGGAGAATATGAAGTGAGTGTTTACACAACAAAGGACTGGTTAGAAGTTAAGCCTTACTTCGTAAGTAAAATAAAAGATGAGAACATTTCGTTGAAATCTTTTATTGACGAGTATTTGCAATGGATGAAAAAGCCAAAAGGTCACAGATTAGATGCCTATGCAATTATATATAGAGAAGTTTTAGGCGTAGATAAAAACGGTAAGAATGCAGATCCGTCTTTATGGGGGTCTATGTTTGATCGTATAACTCTACTTCATAATATGATAATGGATAGGGGATCTATATTTGCAAAGGTAATTTCCTGTGAAGGATTGGCTCATAGATATGTTGATTTGTATTTGTTTAATAAAGACAAAAAAAATATTAAGACTTATGAGGATCTTTATGAAGATGCGCACCAGTTAGCAATTAAGGGAAAGTATTGGAAAAATGTTGACTCTAGTATGTATTGGCTCGGTATAGCATATTCAAGATGTGGCTTTAATAAGAAAGCCGTTAATGCTTTTTGCAGAATAAAAAATAGGAAAGGCGAAAGATACAAAAAGAGCCCTGCATATCAAAAGAAAATGAAATATGCAAGAAACTGCTGCAAGAAGAAGAGGGTGCTATGAGGGTTTTCATTGAAAAGAGTGGACTTTCTGGTGGACCAAGAGCTTTTAAAGATAGGATTATAGATCAATTCAATATTTCGGACGAAGTTAAAGTAGTTCATAATGGAGAATTTGATGTGGAGCTCGCTTTTATTAGGTCTGCAAAAAAACATAACAAACCTGTAGTTCTGAGGTTAGATGGGTGTTATTATGAGAAGGGGAGACTAGGGGGTAATAAGGCAATTAAAAAGTCAATTAAAAAAGCTGATAGGATCATTTTTCAGTCTAATTTTTCAAAAAAAATGATACACAAGCTCCTTAAGATATCAAATGATAAGATGCTGAATTCTAGCGTAATTTACAACGGCATAGACTTAGACCATATAGAATCTATTAAACCAAAATATAAGAAAATCCCAATGTCTTTTGTTTGTGCTGCAAGTTGGAGGAAGAACAAAAGACCTATGTCTATTGTTAAGGGCTTTTTAGACGCAGACATAAAGGATAGTGTATTGTACGTTATTGGTAAGGATTTTCCAAAAAAAATAAAAGATAAGCGTATAAAATATTTAGGAGATTTCTCTAAAAGAGACGTTATCTCTGTATTTAAATCCTGTAACTATTTAATTCACCTATGTCATATAGATAGCTGTCCAAATGTTGTTGTTGAAGCTTTGTCTTGCAATATGCTGGTGTTGCACACGAATCTTGGTGGGACAAGAGAGTTGGTTGGTCAACATGGGGTTGAACTTAGTGCTGACAAGTGGGCGTGGAATTTTATTCAGTCAATATCTGACGATGTGTCAAGGTCATTGGTGTCGTCTGGTATAAATAAAATAATAAGCATGAAAAGTAAAAATATTGACGTAACCAGGTTGTCTATTAAGTCTTGTGCAGATAGGTATGTGAGTTTGATGAGGGAAGTTGTTTGATGAGGTCAAGAAGCGGTGCTATTATAAAAAATACTAAATTCTTAAAATCAGCTTTTGGAAGGAGGTATCTGCCATATATTTTTACTAGAGGAAAAAAGTCTAATTTTCCATTGACGACTCATATAGGGGTTCTAAGGCGCACATTATCAATTCAGAGTCAATGTAATTTTCTGCCAATAAATTCCATTGCGATATCATCATATTATACATTACATGGAAAGTTCAACAATAATTTTCCATATAGTGATGGTATAAAACTTGTTTGTTCTGCCTTCAATTCTAACCCTAAGAAATTTAGAAAAAAAGTAAGACATATTCGTCTATGCGAATCAGACATGGTTGATAAATGTTGGGTGAAGGCTGCAAGGTTGGGTGTGAAGAAAAAATATGACATATTAATAATAACAGAATTTAGCAATAAGGGAGTGAAGTGCAAGGGATTATCCACCCTTGGTCTTATTGAGGATATTATTAGAGAATTCAATCTAAGTGTGGCAATTTTGGACTATGGAAGTAAACAGAAAAGAAGAAAAGCCTCAAAGAACGGGCATCATGGGTCTTTTATAAAAGAAATTAATGACATAGTAACTAGAAACCCTTCCATAAAATTATTTAGGTCTCCAGGCAAACATTACGTTATGAATCAAAAGAAACTGAATCAACTAATGCAATCATCTAGGGTTCTTTTGTGCGGAAACACAAATGATGCAAGTCCCAAAATTATTACTGAAGCAATAATTAGAGGTCTGCCAGTCCTGTTGAATAAAAATATTCTTGGTGGACAAAAATATATAAATGAAGAAAATGGCATATTATATGACGGTTCGGAAACTCCAAAAGATCTTTATGATAAATATAATTACTTTAAGGAGTGTCTTTTTTCTGCAATAGAGAAGTCTATGTTGGTCAATTACGATGAAGATGATATTATAAATTATTACTATAAACATTGGGGACTTAAGAAAACATCTAGGAAGTTGGCTAAATATTTAAACAAGACATTTAATTGCAATTTTAAATACGCATTTTACCCTCAATTTAGACCTTATTTTAAGCATAGAAAAATAAGAATATGAAGTTTTTTATACCAGAAGATTTAAGCAATATAAAAAGTGGTAAGCATAAGTTTTTAAGGCAACTTAAAGACGCCTTGCTAGATTATGGTTTAGTATTTAAAAAGTCAAACCCAGATATAGTGTTGCATCTTGGCAGAGGATATAGGGAATTTATTGGTAAATCTAAGACAATTTGCAGACTTGATGGCTTAGAGTTTAATATTAAAAAGTCATATAAAAAGCAAAACAAAAAGGCAATGAAAGCTATAGAACATAGTGATGCAGTTGTGTTTCAAAATCAATTTTGTGCTGAAGCATATTTTAAGTTTTTAAAGATAGACAGAAATATTCTTCATGCGTGCATTTTGAACGGTGCTTTCTTAAAAGATAAAACAAGAGATGAGTCATTTCATATTGTCGCAAATTGCAAATGGAGACCACACAAGAGACTTGACGATATAATAAGCTGTTTTTTGATGGCAAGAGATCGTGGATTTCCGTTAGACCTAATAATAACTGGTGATGTAAAGAAAAAAATAAAAAACAAGAATATAAGATATCTGGGGTGGTTATCTGGAAAGAAGTTAGATAGAGTTTTATCGAGGTCATTATTTGGTATCCATTTAGCTTGGATAGATTGGTGTCCAAATTCAGTTGTTGAATATATATGCAATAATAAACCGGTTATATATTCAAACTCTGGAGGTACAAAATATGTAGTTAAGAAAAATGGGGTATCCATAGATGATGTTGATTGGAATTTTGATCCGTTGGATTTGTACAATCCACCTAAGATAAATCGAGAAAAAGTTGTCGATGCCATGTTCTATTTATTAAATAGAAAAGTAGAGATAGACAATAGCCATATAGATATATCTAACATTGCACAGAAGTATAAGAAATTTTTTGAAGAGGTTCTTTCTAATGAATAATGACAACTTTTTAGAGGCTTTTGTTATTACAAATAATAGAAGTTCGTTGAAGTACTGCATGGATTCTGTAAGTCGACAGGACCTCAATATTCAAGTAACTACAATAGAAGGTATGAGTTTTGTAGATGCAAATAATAAAGCATTAAAGATGTGCAAATCTAAGTTCTATTTTAGGATTGATGATGATTTTTTATTAAATAAATATGCTTTTTCTTTTATGAACGACACTATCAGAGCTAATGACTATAATAATATAATATTATATGATTGTCGTCTATGGGAAGATTTC
>NZAS01000142.1 GCA_002686195.1 Candidatus Pacearchaeota archaeon
CCATGACGTAATGCAAATAAAGCAACACCTTCATTCTTATCTCGTAAAAGTTGCCATACTTCTTCAATATTTTCTTCTGTCACAATAATCCATTCAACCTCTAGTAACTCTAATGGTTGTGGATCAGGTAAACTTAATGGGAGTTTTTCAACCGCAGTAGTAGTTATACCTATCTCTTTGACTTTAGGAGTCATAGAACAACCTGTTATAAAAACTGCTGCCACCAATAACAATATCACTTTTTTCATTACGAATCTTCCTCTTTGCCTAGGTTAGGATTAGCTAACTCTGGACATTCACGGTTACTCTCTGATTTCTTTCTCGCAGCAAGCTCATCATGTGTCAATGGTGAACCTGTTTGGATTTCAAAGCAACGCATCTCATTCTTTGATGCACGATTAATTATTCTTACAACAAGACCTGGTTTATTTTCAGCAAGTATATCTAACTCATGCCGACCCAGTTTATTGGCGAGATTCTTTTTATCTTTTGCAAGTACTGCCTGCTGTTCTCTCAAGTCTGCATTGGCAGCTTGAATCTGTGCAGCCTGGGCCGACTGTTGTTTAATAGCGGCCTCTTGTTCTGCAACAGCACCTTCAAGTTTTTCTTGATTGACTTGAAGGATTTTATTTTCTGCTTGTAGTTTCGTAACCCAACTATAGGCTCCAAACCCACCAGCACCCATCAATAACACTAAAATAATAACAACTTGTATCATAACAAAACCTCACTTTATATATTGGCTATAGAAAACTCCGCAAATGTATTGATACCCTTTTTGGATTTCAACATCTGTTCTACCTTCTGTTGATTGGCATGACTGAGATTATCAAACACTTTGCACATTGCCGATGCACTATAAACATCAACTTTATGTCCATCAATTTCTGCGGACTCTTTGTTAGCAGCAATCTTACGAATGATGTCCATAGATTCAAAAACTTCTTCTTTTATTCCCTTATCCTTCATAAACTTTTTTATTCTCGGATCATCAAAAAACTTTTTAAATGCGGGTCGAATATCACCCTTGGGACCTTCCTTTTTAAGAATATCCTCAACATCATCCCAAACCTCATCATCGCCAATCACATTGAAATACTTTTTATCTGCACCCTTTGCAGGAATAGGTCGTTTCATCAACTTCATCACCTTATCATATTCCTTTTGAGTAGATGGGATTGCCCATGTACCTTCATGGATATAATCTTCTCGGGCCATACGACCCTTTATGACATCCTTGCGTTTCTTCTCCATACCTTTCAAACGACCACCGGGCTTCAACTTCTTGACTTTGCCTCCGCCCCTTTCAAACTTTTCAATGTCCTTATCACTTACGGCACTCTTTTTGGCAGTCGGTCGGATGCTCTCGTTAGATTCTTCGCAACCATCACCTACAGGATCATCGTCCTCATCTTCTTCAGTATTTACTTTTTTTTTAACTCTAGCAGTTTCGATAGCTTTCTTCAAGGCGGGTGGGAGTTTGCCTTTTGTTTGTGTTTCTTCTTCGTGGTCACCTTCCCAATTCTTGTCAACGTAATCGAAAAACTTTTTCTTTTTCTCGTCATCCATCTCTGCAGGACTCTTTGCACCAAACTTCTTCAGTGCCGCTCGGAAAAACTTTTCATATTCTTCCTTATCGCCTTCTGTCATCATATTTCTATGATGCTCACGGGATTCAAAATGTGTATCTTTGAAATCGTCCATATCTTCAAAGTCATCCTTATCACCATAACCACTCTTATGATACCATGCCCAAATATCTTCGATACTCTTACCAGTAACTTCCCATTCATCCTGACCTGGGTTTACATCCTTTTGAGATATCTTTCCTTTGAGGCGAAACTTCGCTAGAGACTTTTTCATCTCTTTATTATCCATTGCATCAAAGTGACCTTTGACTGCTTCATGGATAGTATCTTCATTTTGTACTTTAATATCAGCAATTTTACCTTTAAATTCTTGCTCCACTTCAGCCGCAACCGATTTTAATTCTTTATCATCACCACCTACACGATAAAACTCTACAACTTTACCACTAATATCTATTTCTAATTTTCCAGGAGAGATGGGTGTGGAGAAGTTTTTTACAAAAGCCACTGCGGACTTTGCATCTCTATCAGACTTAAACGTAAACTCAACACTATATAAACCACCACGGGCCCAGGCGGGCAACCCTTCGTGGATGGTTTCTTCGTTGGCATCTTGCAACGCAGCCTGGACTGTAGGCTCATCACCAAGGCCTCGTTTGATTTTTTCAATCTTCTTCCAAGCGCCCGTCATGTTGCCTTCCATATCATAAGCAATCTTGATGGCCTTCTTGATATCTTTAGGTCGGAACTTGCCTTCCTCTAACTCATCTTCTTCTTTGACTGTAGACTTTAATTTATTGAGTCGTTCTTTTCGCATTGCAATACGTTTTAGAGTTTCTTTATACTGTTTAGTTCGGCCATCAACTTTTTGAGGAGCAGTTGCTTCAGCATCTGTAGCTTCTTCTACTTCAGGAGTCGTCGGAGTATCCGCTTGTGCTACGTTAGCACCTGCCTTCCAGACACTTAAGATAGTATCTTCAAGACTTACACTTTTTGATTTTAGATATTTTTCTGTCATAGTTTCTTCGGTTTTTTGACTGTCCTTTAGTTTCTGTTGTACCTTGGTCAGTTGTTGAACACGCTCCTGTGCTTTAGCAATTTCTAATTGCGCCTGTGCAATAGCCCTTGCTATTTTTAGTTCTTTCTTCTTTGCTCGGTCGAGCTTTTCTTTATTGGGATCTCCTTCTTCAAAAATAGATTCGTTCTTGGCAACTTTAGTAGCAATAGCCATCTTGACTGACTTCCACCGTTCACCATATTTCTTTTTCATCTCTGAATCATCTATTTTTTGAGCGATTTCCTCTCGACGTTTTAGTTCTGTTGAACTCAATTCTCTTTCATCTATATTTATAATTTCTTTAATTTCTTCTTTGATAGACTCAATACTAGTTGCCATATCACCTTGTGCCATAGTAACACCAGTATCTCTCTTATACAAATAATGTTTAACACTTCTTGGATTTTTAACACTTTTCAAAGTAATCTTTTCTACTCTCATTTTACCAACAACATTTTTGGCTGTTACTTTGAATGTGTCTTTGCCGCGAGACATAGCAGAAGTATATTCTATTGTGACAGTATCACCTTTCTTTAATTTATCAAAGAGTTTATTTAACTTGGGGTCATTCATTTTTAACCCTTCACCAAGTCCTTCTGTTCTCAAACGAGGCTCCCGTCTATTCCAAGATGGGTCAGTTAGTTTGAGATTAGTTTCATCATTATTCAAAGGATTATTATCTTTGTGATGAACATCTTTGCCGTCGCCTCGTGCGGCCTTACCGTTCTTTATCATAAGACGGCGAGCTCTCAAACGAGCAGCATTCTTTTCTCTCTGTTCGGGTTTGGAATGATAGTTATCATATTCCTTTTTATAATTACGTTGTGCCTCTTCAATTTGTTCGGCAGACATTCTACGTTTACGTTTATAGACTTTAGGTTTCTTCTTAACTACCACAGTGGAATCATCATCTCCAGTTCCAGGCACTGCTGTACCTGTAGCATTAGTGGGAGCATCTTCTTTCAAATAATGACTAAATCTTTTCATGATCCAAATCCTCTAGAGAAACATATCTTTCATTTCCCTTATAAACAGTTTTAAAAATAGGTTGGCCTAATACATAATCTACAGGAATTTTATCAAAGATAGTAACGGTTCCGCCCTCTTTGAGTTTATGTCTACCCGACAATAAAATCTCATGTTCTAGGTGTTCTTTGACTTCTTCCTCTGTAGCATATCCGTTATCTATCAACCAACTTTTAAAGGCGTTTTCTATGGTATCTTCTTCTTCTACTTGATCTGCAAAATGTTGTTTCAAAAGATAGAGGGCCGTAGCATACGTTCCTATCTTTGTTCTTACACCAGGGATTTTGTGAAGTATACGTTTTAGATTGAATATCAAACGAATGAGTAGAGTAAAAGCTTCTTTTTCTTCAGTGGTTTTCAATTCTTTAGCGGGTTTGAGAAGTCTTCCATCTTCATCTATAATACCGAGTTTGAATGCGGGTTGATCTTCCCACGGTGTAGTGAGAATTCTCAGAAACCGATAGGCCACGAACAAGTCAATGGCTCTACCTTCTGTTAAATTTTCTCTAGTGTTTCCCATACATATGGATCCAGTTCTATATCCCGTAACTCTGTTTCGGGTATCATGTGCAAATAAGTCATAAATGTCTTTAGTGCAGACCAATACTCCTTATCAATTTTAAAAAATAACAAGATACCAGAAGCCTCAACTCCAAACACATTAGATAAAACTATAATGTGATTAAGAATCAATCGTTCTTTCAATTCACCCGTTTCTCTATACTTCTTGAAAAGTCGTTTCAAATACTTAAATCTTTTGAGATCGTCTTGAAACTCCTCTTCGCTTTCACATTGCGGATTATCATAATTATGCATAGCGAACATTACCCAGTTCGCCGGAGTTATCTTTTCATACATTTACTCATGCTATCTTAGCGAATACCTTACATCTGCCATTATCTAGTTCCATATATTTAAAGTTAATACTCAATCCACCGTCATGCCTATGAGAGATACCATCATCATTGACCAACTGGCCATCTTCGGTGCCACTGCCATCATTTCCATAACGGCCACCAAACTGTGATAACGGTGAAGAAACTTCTCCTTCTCCCTCGTAAATATCGACCTGACCAAACTCAAGGCCGACTCTCATAAGTTTCTGTCGTAATTCTGCTATAGCGTGATTTGCATTTAGATACTCTTTATCAGCAATAGACCCAACAAAAGCATTGACACGTTTACGAACTTCGGGATCAGCAATGTCATGGACATCCATCCCACCATCTTCAACTGGTATTTGAGAAGCTCCTGCAACACTACTTTCTTCTATAGGATCAAATTCATTCTTTCTGAGTTTTGCTCCCTTCTTTGCTGCTTTAGACCGACTCTTATCAACTTTATATCCAGCTTTGGAAGTTTTCTTCTTATAAGCCTTTGCAGATTTTTTACCTGCTGCTGATTTACGATATTTTGCCTGCTTCATTTTAGCTGCGGCTGTCATCTTTTCATCAAAGTCTTTAAATGTTTTCATCGTTTTTTAATCCTAATCTTTCAAGCTCATTGTCAGGAGTTTCTGTTTCTGTCCAGGTAACTACTACTTTGGGCTCTTTTTTCTTTTTCTGTTTAGGTTCCTCAGAGGCTTCATCAACTTCGTATTTAATAACTTCTTCACTCATCTTTCTTTTTCTCCTGAAGTGGAATTGCTGCAAGGAAAAAGTCACAAGTTTGAATTGCGCCTCTCATAGCATTTATATTAGCTACAACTTGAGTTTTCCGCTCCTCTAATTGTGACAAATTTTCCTGCAGTACTTCCATTTCATTCAATAATACAGTTTTGCGTTCCTTAATAGTTTCACCAGTAATCATAATATAAAGTTCCTATTACGCTAATACACAACCCTGGTTAGCAATTACACTCCAACCACCAGTTGAGTTATAAATCAACACACACGAATCACCAGCGGTATCAAAAGCAATAGATGTATAACCGTTTAGTGTTGTTGGTGTTAGTGTTGCTGTACCACCATCAGTTGTCATGCACAGAATTTTAATCTGTCCAACTGAACCGTTAGCCAGTGTCAACGCAATCGCTGCTGATGTAGCAATAGTTGTAACGGCAGTTGTCAAGTTGACTGCACCAGCGGCTGTCAATGCTTGAGGGGTTGAATCAAACGCCAACCAAGTTGGAAAATTATTAAAAAGACTAGCAATGGAAATCTTCTTGTTTACTGGTGTTCCTGCCGGATCATCAATAACGTGTAAAAGGTCTTCCGCTGCTACACCTGTTCCCAGGTCTGTTAGTGCTGTGATTTTCTTATCAGCCATTTCTTTCTCCTATATAAACCCTTTCGGGAATTCTACTTCGTGCATATACACGAATCAATTACGAATAAAAGGCAACCGATACTAATTTAACCTCTGCGTGTGCCGCAAAGATTTTATCCGTGGCTGCTTTATCAACATACTCTGTAGCTCCACCAGAGAGTGTGAAGGTACCGATATCAGTACCATCACTCTCTTCCAGTGTAACTAATCTTGCAGTGGACCCAGAGTTAGTAACTCTAACTAGAGTTGCAGATCCAACATTGGAAGCTCCAGCAGTATCAGTGCCGGAGGCCACCTCTGTTCCTTTAAGTTTTAGTTTCATGCTAATAGTTTCCTATTATGACAATACTGTATGTACTTGAACAACGCCAGAAATATCCAACGAAGCAGCAAGTGTTGTTCCACCCACTACTGTATCAGAAATTGTTCCACTATTAAGTGTGATAGCTGCAGGTGTTGTTAGAACATCAGTGTTTCCTAAA
>NZAS01000143.1 GCA_002686195.1 Candidatus Pacearchaeota archaeon
TAACAATGACTCTTGAAGAGCCATCATAATAGCCCCTAGGGCTTGATTTGATAAATGCATATTAGTCTCCTTTTATAATTCTATAACTATCGCTATCAAAATGTTGTGTTGAAAATTCAAATAATTCTGAATCTTGTAATGCTATCATTTGGTGTCTTAGTCCACGATAAACATGAAAGTTGTCGCCAGGATTAAGTACTCGTTGATTTGCTTCTTTAATATTATCTTGTTCGCTGTACTTAACTATCATTAAGCCTGACTGTAAATAGAATACTTCATCTTTTAGTTTATGATAATGCCAAGAACATCTCTTTTCATTCTCAAAAAACAAAAGTTTTCCACAATATTCTTCACAATTTACAATCCATCTTTCCCAGCCCCATCCTTTCTTAACGTATGTCATGCCGATATCAATTACATTATTCATCGTTATCCTCAGTGGTTATGGCTCCTTCAATATGAAGCCAATTTAAATTTTGTCTCACTTCCATGTTTTTCTCTAAAGCCGCCTTCATAAGTAACGGATTAATATCGTTTTCTTCAAAACATCGGATAAAAGCACTCATATCCTTTGGAAAGCATTTTCCTCCAAAACCAAAATCTCCATCTGTACCAGGAACTTGAGTATGCATGGGATTAACCCAGCCAGAACCTAAAATTCCATTCATAGATGCTGGCCAACATATATCTAATTTCTGTGCTAGTTGATGAAATTCATTAAAAGCAGAAATCTTAACAGCGTAAAAGCAATTACACATGTACTTAATAAACTCCGCTGTCTTCGCGTCTGTCAAAATAAATTGTGTAAAGGGAAATCTAGTCTTGTACAATTTTTCCACGCGACCACGAGGACGAGGGGCGCCTCCAAGGACAATTCTCGAAGGGTTCATGAAGTCCATTTTAGCTGTCCTTTCCGAAAGAAACTCAGGATTAAAAACAATATTCATCTGAGGGTATTTTTCCATATAATTATCAGTAGTTCCAGGGATAGCTGTAGACTTAATGATGACTACACTGTCTGGTGGAATTATTGAACTAATTTCTTCCATCACCGAATCAAGAATAGATAAATCAATAATTCCAGTTTTTTCATTCGAGGGGGTTGGAACAGAAACTACAATAAATTCACTATTTTTTACTACATCGTCAAAAGAATGCGTAGAAAGTTTTTCGTTTTTGTCAAAAATTCTTATATTTGCACACAAAGAAAAGCCATGGGCTACCGCTGAACCTACAAAACCATTTCCAATAATTCCTAAATTAATCACTTATTGCCTCCAAATGAATTTCACTAAATATCATTTTGTCGCGACGTTTTGTTCTAAACACCTCATAGCGAGAATACATTCCTCCACTTAGTGCAAGAACCTGTTCCCTCAACACTATACCATGACCACTATCATGAAGTACAAAGCCGTCCGCACCAAGCTCATACCATTTAACCATATCGCCTTTTTTAAACATTTTTATAGTTCTCTTTCCCATCGTTCGATCATTTCATCTAGCATTGATCCAAAAGTGTATTCAGGTTCCCAACCTAAAATGGTTCGCGCTTTAGACGAATCTCCTTTCAAATATTCAAGCTCTTGTGGGCGCATGTATATGGGATTTTGAACAATGTAATCCTCATAATTCATTCCTAATTTATCAAAAACAGTCTGACACAAATCTCTCACCGAGTGAGTTTCGCCAGTTGCGACAATAAACTCATCTGCTGTGTTGTGATTAACAATCATATGCATCGCACGTACATAATCTTTAGAGTGGCCCCAGTCGCGGTACGAATCTAGATTTCCTAATTCTAACTTATCTTTTAATCCTTTCTTGATTTCTACGGCTGTTTTGACCACTTTGTTCGTTACAAAATTAGAACCTCTACGTGGGGATTCATGATTGAACAAAATTCCATTACATGCATGCAAATTATAGGCATGCCGATAATGACGTACTAAATTATAGCCCATCACCTTTGCACACCCATAAGGGCTCACAGGGTTCATCGGCGTTGTAAGTCTTTGGACTCCATCTTCATCAACTGAATTTCCAAACATCTCTGAAGAGCTAGCCTGGTAAAACTTTGCTTCAGGTACTAAGGTTTTGTAAACCTCCAACATATTCAATACCCCCAAAGCATTGGTTTGAATAGTAAAAGAAGGCATATCATAGCTAATTCTTACATGACTCATAGCCGCTAAATTATATATTTCGTCCGGTTGTACGTCTGACATAATTCTAACTAATGAGGGATAATCCAACAAATCACCATAATAAGTGTGAATTTTGCCTGAAAGATGTTGCAACCGGTGGCTCTGATTTTCTGCTACAGAGTGACGGCGTACAATACCAAACACTTCATATCCCAATGATAAAAGATGTTCCGATAAATAACTTCCATCTTGTCCATTGATTCCACTAATAAGAGCTTTTTTTGTCATTGTTTATCTATAACCTTTAAAATTACTTTGGTGTTTAAGCGCGTTTCATACACATTCGTCCACAATTCGGGAATATCAAATTGACTAAGATCAATGATTTTAAAATTTTGGATTCCTTGTGCTTGTAACTCTATCGCTAACTTTCGATTTGTCAAAATATAGCCCCCTATTTTCATTTGAGTCAATGCCCATTCCAATAAAAGCTTTCTATTGCTTCTAGCATCGCTCATACTTCCGATATCGATTTCTAAATATGCCAAATCAGTTAAAGGGGGAATAGTGGTGTGAGTATCCAGAAAATAAATATTAGGGTGATGAAGGGGATTAAACAAATCATAACCTACCACACGCCTAGAACCAAAGAGAGTACACAAAGTTTCAGTGGCAATCCCCAGCCCAGTTCCAATTTGAACTATATGCCCTTCAGAAGGGATGTCCAGCAATGGCAAGATGTGCTTAGTTATCAAATTGCTATGATATTGATATCCATAGTGAGACCACATAGCAATACCACCTTCAAAATAATCCTCCCATTGTTTTTTATATTTTCCTGTCACAATTCTAGACCGGTTATCTCAAAAAATACCATAGGCTCAAATCCTGCATTAGCGCTCCAATGAATCAATTTATGATCCCATACAAAAGTTTCTCCTTTGTTCCATTGCCATTGAAGTACGTTTCCAGCACCCAATACTTGGCCCCATTCCCAATCAGTAAAAAATGTTAAATATCTTCTAGCGTTTTCTTTCAAATTATATTCCACCTCTGGGTTATCTCTTTTCATAAATCTCATAAGATAGCTATATGTGTCGCCATGGACTGGCATACATTGCCCTGGAGGAATAAGTATAACACAATGGTGTTCATATGATAAGTTAAATATTTTCTTCTGGTTTTCGGCAAAATCATCTACAATCTCATTGTTGAATTCAATAAAATAATGATCAGGAGTATATCCAATTTCCCGCATATGTTGACTACGTTTGTTTATGGATGTATTAGCTACCGACAGCGCCGGATCCCCACTATGAACTCTTTTAATTCCTCCCAATTCATAGGGGCGTTCTATAATATCTTTTACAATAGAATCAATTTCTCTCACTTTTACATCTCCAACATATCGTAATTCCTTATTTGGTGGCTGTTTTTTATCATAATGCCACTCGGCTGTTTGTTCAATCTGGTACTGTGATTTCATCAGCGTCTCCTAATAAAGTTGAAATACATACTCTTCGCCATGGGGTTCCTCTATCATAATCACCAAATTGAGGATGATTTTCATCAGTAATGCCAAAAAGAACACAATCGCTGGGACAAATATCCAATTCTTTGCACACTTCGATCTGTTTTTTCCTAAATTTGTGTTGGTTATAATCATGATCAAAGTTGTGACATAGTGCCGATCCAACGCCTGCTGCAATTTTTGCTATACACTGGAATTGATTAAATAAAACACCCCCATCATCCGGCTTGTTGCGCTGGCATCGAATGCCTACACGCAATCGCTCTACGCCATAAAATGCTTTACTCATCGAAAACGCCACAGTATCAATACAAGGGCGATCTAAATTAAAGTCAACATCTCTTGCAATACAGTAATATGCCGCGTCGATGAATACAGGAATGTTCAAGTCGTCACATTGGAGTAACAAGTCTTGAGTATCTGGATGTTCAGAACCTAAATCGCTAAAAGGAACCGACAAAATCAAAGCGTCTCCTTTACGAAGCTTATCGTCTGAGATATATGCCCAGTTAAAATAATTCTTCCATGAAACTTTGTGATACGCATAATCTCCACGCAAACATCTCATTCTCTTATTGTGATGTTTCATATAAAAATAATCAAATGCCTGAGATGTTCCGTGCATAAAATCTAATTGATTGAACTTTTCGAGGCCATGCAATTGGTTTAAAGTGCTGCTCTGAATCCATTCATAATAGTCATTTATAAAGGTTGGCAAAACCGTTTCGCTATATAAATATTTAGGGTTTACCTTCTCGTTCACAAAATTGATAATTTCAGTATTGGGAATAGGACGAGAACGTCGGCCCTTTTGTTCCCACGAATCTAATAATTTAATTTTCATTTATAAACTCCTTATCTAATTTCTGTCCCAAATATGGACCTGTTTTATATTCGTAAACTACGGTATCCTCTTCCAAAATTTTATATGAGTGGCCCCCTTCAAACGTTAGGGAACAATCACCCGCTTCTAAAACGCAGCTTTCAATAAAGCTATCATCCAAATCATAAAAATTAATCTTTACTTTTCCTCGTACTACAATCCAGGATTCTTGAGCGATAACCGAATCATAAAAAGGCGCCTTCCATATGTGTTTATGAGCCGGAAAAGTACGATCTTTTTGCGCTGATAAAAGACACAATTGTAGGAACTGATCGGGTGGAGCGATTTCCTGTCGTTCTGTGGATTTGTCGGCTGTTGAAAGACGGTGAACCATATGAAGGAGGGTGCTTTCTTGAACTTTAGAATAAATCTTTATCATTGTTCTGCCGCTGTCCAATTCTTATACCGCAAAAAGATGTCCATATCAGAATTATCGATAAATTGAAATTTATTCCATGCAAATCGATTTTCATTAGATTGTTCAATGCGCGTCCATTGTTCATTATTAAAGCGGCCGTGACGAACGACATTAAACCATGGCGAAATAGGGTCACGCCAACTTACCAAAATATTGGCTTGATCATTACGGGCCCTTTCCATGTTATATAATTCAAATTCCCACACTGTAAAGCTTTGAGTAAAATATTGAAGAAAATATTCCTTATTAATTACAGAAGGCGCCAAATTACATCTATAATTAAGATTTTGAGGAAACACTCTAAAAGTCTCATCATAAGGAAGGGTTTTTGTATATTGTTCAGGACCGCCCCAAAACAGTTGAACTTTGTGTGCCTTTCCTTCTATTATAAGTTCTTTGGCTTTCAAGTATGTTTCTTTACGTAAAGGAGAAATTAAAAAAGTATCTTCCAGAAAATAAGTAAGAGTTTCGCCTGGGAGATCTTTCAAAATAGGCTCAAAAGGACCACAAAAAGCTTTAGGCTCAAAATCTTCCTCCTTGCCAGCTGAAATAAATTCAAAATTAGATGGGAGTTTAAAAGAAGGTTCTTTGAAGCCTAAAACGTGTACGTGCTGATTGGGATCCCAATATTTATTGAAAAGTTCACTAAATCCATGCAATAGAGAAAGATATTTATCAGATGTAAAAACTACAAAACACATTTAATTGCCTCTAAGTTTACGCTCATTAATAGTCCATCTTCTTTATTCATGTGTGGAAGATAAGCCTGACTAAAATCATCGTATTTCGCGTGTTCTGTCTCGCGCCAGTCCCAAGGAGCAAACTCCCTAAAGCCTACCTTCCAAAGTGATTCGCGCAACGTCTCAGTATCAAATCCCATCTTATGATAATCGAAATCATGATTTTGGCCCCCATAAAGAAACCCATACATCTTATCCAGTGAATATGCTCCTCCGCTATATAGACTCGCCACTTTACGCAGATCTGGCACAGACAATCTGAGTACTCCACCAATTTTTAATTTATTATACCAGCATTGTAATACATCGTGAATTTCATGCCTACCAAAATGTTCTAAAACATGACACGCATATATCAAATCTACTGAATTATCTTGGATGGTTTCTAATGTTGCCACATTATCTACGTGAACGTTCTTGTCTACCGGACGCAAATCAATATTAACAAATCCCTTAATAATTTTCAAACCACATCCTAAATGTAGCTTTTTTGCACTCATAATGTCTCCTTCCAATGTTCAAATTGTTCATAAACATATTTCGCTTCTGGGTGCCATTGATGTGCCGAAAGAAACAAGATAGGAGTTCGATGAGGATTCCAATTGTCTAGATAACGCAAACGATTGGCTTCCTTTGACCACACCACATGAGGACAATCACACAACGATGCAAGATGCATTGGGCCCGATGAGGGTCCAAAAGCACACTTAGCCTTGTTTAAAACTCCAAATAATGTCTTCAATTCTACTCCTCTTAGATCATCAGTACCTTCAATACACAATGCTTCTTCTTTGGTTCCGATAGAAGCAATTTTGCCGCCTAAACAATCTCGCAGCATTAGCCAATTTTTAAGGCTCCAATTGTCTTCTTCTCTTAACTTCCTATTTCTTGCATGAAAAATGTAATCATATTGTAAATTATTATCATCATTTTTAAATATAACATACTTTGGGCCAATTGTCACCCCCCCAAAGACAAATTTTTCTGTATAATGGGTAACCGGCGGCCAACCAATGCGACGAGGCACCATTAAAGAGATGTTTGTCTCTTTAAAAAGGTGATTTTCTTTGATTATTCTTTTTAAATCAACTCCCGGATCATGTCCGTGCATAAAAAACGCATCGGGCAATCCTGTACAAGGCTCACATACAATAAATTGATCAGCAAAATCTTCATATAAAGCACGCGACAGAGAACGGGAAATGATTATGGTTTTCTCATAATATTCCGATAAGCTTCGTAAATAAGCATGCCACGCAAACAGTTCCCATCCAAATTCACCCGACCAGGGGCCCGCGATTAATGTTTTATTTGAATTGCTCATAAATCTCTACTATTTTTTCTGCCCATTTTAAACGTGTATATTTTTGAACTGTCTGATATCCGTTGGCGGCAATTCTTTGTGCTTCATCAAAATTCTTTAAATAATGGACCACTTTTTCATTGAGATCGCGTATATCCTTAAAAATAACTAAATCTTCTCTATTTCTAAACATTTCTTCTCGACCAATCCAATCATTAGTGAGTAAAAAACCACGGGCTGCCAATACTTTATAAACTCTATCCGACGCCCCATTGCTAGTACAAAAATTAAGGTTTATTTTAGTTTTACTCACTTCTTTCGCGTGTTGAGTACCATACACTCCTGATAATATTACTACGGGTGTTTTTAATTGTTCTAATATTTCTCGTCTGTCTCCATAAGTATTTCCAATAAAACTAACCTGATACTGTTTTTCTATATTATGAGGCTTGTCCACTGCCTGATCAAACCCCTCACAAACGTGAAAAGAATTAGAATTTAACGAAAGTGCCGCTTCGTGAACATTGTTTTTGTCACAACAAAAGTAATCCACTAAAGTCGTTTTAGTTCGCATTTCTTCAGTATAAGAAACCAAAGGATCCATATACCATAAACAAGTGGTTGTCAATTCATTAATTTTCTTAAACGTTTCTAGTGACACCTCATTACATTTACTGTAGATAACCAAATCAAACTTGTGTGTGATAACTACATCAATCAAGTGCTGATCTCGGGCGTGGGCGCCCATATAGATCGCTTTCTCTCGATAATTGTATCCAGAGACATTGCACCCCATCTCGCGCAAAGCAATAATTTGAGAATTATTAGTAGATCGGCCCGCACTATCAAAAACGCCGATAAATAAAACTTTGGGGCGCTTATCCATAATGTTGTCTCTTGTCTATCACCATTAGATAACAGCATTGACCGTTCTTGGTGTCTTCTGGTTTTGTTCGAATTTTACTGATGCTAATGCTACATGGGTGAGACATACTTATAAATTCCGATATAAGCTTGGGCTCTGCTATAATAACCATATCTTTGCCGCGAAACTCTGTCTCAGTCTGTGCAGGAAAATCTTTCCAACTGTTGTTTGAATACCAAAAATTGCAGTGTCCTATCGGGGGAATGCCGGGCTCAGCGAATGAAAAGGCATGTGGAACTGTTATAACCAAGCGATGAGTAGCTAGAGTTTTAAGGTTTTTAAAAGCTTTCTTATACTCCGGTAGATGTTCCAAAACCTCAGAACAAATTACCACATCATATTCTTCATACGGTAGCGCGGCGGAAGTGTAGTCAAAAATATCCCCCACTACTAATGTCAGGTTTTTGTGCTCCTTCAAATCTTTCCAATTGTCACGGGGTTCAATATCCAGAACAGTTACGTCGTACCCCATATCCGCCAAATAAGATGCGATTTTACATCTGCCGGCTCCTACTTCTAATATTGTTTTAACGTTTCCGTACACCGGCAATGCATCAATAACCGAAATGTGTTTGATGTCTAATTCACTCATGTGGTCCCTGCTTCTGTGGTAATTTATAGACGATATTCTCTACCACTTCATGGAGTGGGCGCACCCTATCATAAACACTCTTTCCTCTCCCGAAATATACAAAATCAACTTGCTTATTCATTGCGTGACATGCATGATAAAAAACCGAATCTGGAATACATACAGCTTCTGCTTTTCTTAAAATTTCAAATTGAACATTAATATTATAATCTAAGGCTCCTATTTCTTTGCCAATTTCAATAAAATGCGATAATCCTTTGTTCTCTTTTAGCCATTTACGCCCAAATCCTGCAGGAATATCTTTAGAGATTACTCCAGTCGTAGTTTGTACAAAGCCAAATGGTTGATCTCCCACAATCTCTGCAATAATGTTTTTTGCTTCCATAACATCTTTATCTGTCGTATAGATTTCAGTTTTTACTGATGAGGGCATCCTAATTCCTAACGTCTTAAAGTTAATTTCAATCTTACTGATAGGCTGAGAATGCATAGGCATCACAATTCCGTCGAAATTCTTGTCTTTGGCTTTCTGCTTCCATTCATCATACAAGCTTCGAAATCCAAGTTGCGAATTGGGATAATCGTGCCATGCATCTTTAGTATAAAAAACCTGATCTACATATGGGTTATTATCAAAAAATTTAGCCGATTCAAAACGTTGTAAAGTCGCAATATGAATCTTATTATTTGTAGTACGATGAAATTCTCTTATAGCGGGAGTTAAAAGAATACAATCTCCTAATCCGTGCGGATATAAAATTAATAAATCTTTCATGTTTTTCTATAAAATTAGTTCCTTTTTAAATCGAATATCTTTTCCGCTAAATAAGTTATTTCATCATCTATTAAATGCTGAAAAGCTTTGTGGTTTTCCCAATCTTTATAGCGTGTTAAAACATTCATTTTTTGAGCTTCTCCATCAAACTTCTCTCTATCAAATGAACTGCCGTTGCCAAAATTCATAATCTTGTTAACCCCATGATCGGTAAAAACAAGACTATGTTTATCACACAAAGATTTACGATATTCTTCGCTCAAAAACCATTCATTAAAATTGATAAAATGTAATTCTCGTGTAGTCGCACCTCCATTTAAAATATGATAAGCGTGCTCTTTCCATATTGCTAACCGTTGTGGTAACTGAATGCCTACATCACGGGCTCCTTCATCCGGAGGATTTTTCAATCGCTGAAGGCATGACGCGATAAAGTTAAAAGGATCCCTGAGAATTAAAAAAGTCTTACTATTGTTAGCTAATTCTCCAAAGTTCCACATTTTTCGTTCATTATATTCCGCAATAGAAAGATCCTCAATGTTATAAAGCTTTTCTTGAGCATCATTAAAATCAGCTTGATAAAATTCTCTACGCAACTGTTGACTTTTATCCAAATCGATTTTATGATCTACAAAATAATTCTTTATATCATGGCCGGCCCCATTAAATTTGTAATGTACCACCATGTGTTCTTTCATGGGAATCAATTTTTGTTGTTCCCATCCTTTTATACAATTGTTAAGATGCAAAGAATCATGATGATTTTGTTGAGCAAACCAATTGATGATTCCATGTTGGCCGCCTCTTTTCATACAAATAAACAAGTAATTCATTTAACTTCCTTTAAAATTGAAAAAAGCTGTCATCGCTTATTCCTTTGTCGTCTATATAAATATCGCCGGATGGTTTTCCCAAAAATAAGTGATGATATTTAACTCCCCACCCTTTTAATTGTCTTTTGGTGTCTTCTTCAAAAGCTGTGCATGCAGAAGCTACTGAATTATCGCTTCTTCCCATTCCTCTTGCGGTATGGAAAATTATTGTATTTCCCTCATCATATAATTGATTGATTTTTTCGATACGATCCATATAAGGAATAGCAAAACCATAATTACCATTTGTTAATGAACAAATAGTTCCATCAATATCAAACACATACGTCATAAAATAAAGCCTCCCGAATCTCATCTTCTGTTAAAACGTGAGTGCCCATATGGGTAACTGAAATTGCTGCCATTTTGTTAGCCATAGGAATTGCTGCTTCAATTTTGTTTTTGCACAAATAACCAAAAACCAATGTAGCGAGAAACACATCACCGGCGCCACAAACATCAAACACTTCTTTTGGAGCAGTTGTATAATTTTTTCCTTGATATACGGCACCTCTCTCTCCTAAAGTAACCACAAATTGAGGATTGTCAAGATGTTTTTCTATATTTGAATATTCTTTTTCATTTATCTTGATAATAGAATCAACAAAACAAGTTAAATCTTTCTTTTTTGTGTCTACGAAGACTGGAATTTTATGCTCAGCAAACAAAGTCGTTAATCTCTTACAAGTATTATACCTTAAAAATCCTTTATTGTAATCACTAATTACAACAGCATCGTA
>NZAS01000144.1 GCA_002686195.1 Candidatus Pacearchaeota archaeon
ATCCCTATCCTACTTGTAATAAAAAGTTTTATAAGTCGAACGATGCCATAGCCGCGATCAGCAAGGTGACTGCGGATATTGTGCAAACGGTATCACCAGAAACGATATGTCGTTATATTCCTCACGCTGTTAATCCAGAGTGGTATTATAGTCGGAGCGATGAGGAGATAACACATTTTAGAGAAGAGAATTTTGCCGAAGAAGATGGAAAATTTATATTCTTAGATAATCCAAAAAATTCATATAAGAGATTTGGTCAGAAAAATTATAGAAAAATGCCTTTTCATTATGGAGAATTTGTAGAGATAAGCAATCCTGCAGATGAAATGGGTTGGGATGTTATAATTGTTCCAAGTTCTTCTGATGTGGCAAAAACAGAACAAAGCGAAGAGGATGATGAAGAGACAGCATATGTTCCCGCTGGACATAATTTGATTCCCGTGGGGTATGTTCCGGTTAATGAAAGCCAGAAAGAGTGGACAAGAAGAACCAAGTCAAAGAAGAGGCCGCAAGGAAAACCTGCGCCTGTTGGCAATGATAAAATTATTCTAGCACCAAATGGAATTATTGAAGATGAAGACAAAAAAGACATTGAAGAGTTCTTTAGGCCCATGTGGAACTTTAAAGATGTTGTATGGTTATAATTTCTAATAATATAATTAACTAAACTAGAATGGAGCAATAAATGGCTAATATACCTTTTGTAGATGATCAAGATGCAATTTTGTTGCGCACTAATGCTGATGGTCCGTTGGATCACGCTGCGGCACAAAGCACGCCAGCCTCAGATGCTTGTAACTACAGAAGCTTTGAGTTTAAAATTCAGCTTGATAAAAATGGGGATCAAGTTAATAAACTTGAGATTAATATTCAACACCTTACAGCAAGTTTAGGAAATATGGACCTTTCAGATACGGTTTATGTATTGACAGGGTTCCTGGGGTGTTCAGTTGCTGACTTCTCTTTTGTTGGGAATGTTTTGACAGCAGACACTGCTGCCTGGGGAGGGACTGTAAAGTTTTCTCTTGAAGTTCCTGCTCTTGGAAGCTCTATGCTTGCAAAGGTGAGAGCCCCACTGCCGAATCCTGCTGGCTCTAATCAAAGATGTTCAATATCTCTCATTAGAAGAGCTAAGGGCTAAATAATAATTTATAAAATATAAAGCTATCCAAAACAATCTTACTAATTTTAAAGTACAATTAGAAGATTAAAGGGTTTTGTTTAATGGCACACACTATCAACAATAGATCCAAAAGAATGCTTGATATTCTTGTGGAAAGCAATGTAGATATATCAAAGCTTAGCATCCTCAGGAAGACAGCTGCAGACTGGACAAGAGAGGAGGCTGAAAAGAAGCTTTCCGGAGAGTCCGAGAGCAGCACCGGAAGTTTTTCTTATACATTGGGAACTTTCTTTGAAAGACCCATGATGGGTGGCGTCCCAGCTTATGAGTTATATCCAGATCTTGGATTGGCTGCAGCAAAAAAGCTTATAGATTTATATAAAGAAGAAGACAGTAGATCTGTTTTTCACACCTTAATGACTAAAGAGATTGTCAAAAAGGTTCCAGAGGTTGCACAAGATATTGTTAACTTTTTGATTGAGAATGCAGATACTTTTAATTATGTTGAATATAAATATCATGAAACTCACCCTGAAGCTCTTGAGCCTCTTCTTCGAAAGCTATTAGCCACCAACCCTAATAGTTATTTCTATTTTAAAAATAGCCGCGAAGGTAGGACGGGCCCAGTATCAGATCTTGTAAATAGAATTGATCTACGAGAAGAGGAGCGGCTCGTCATCGGGGGCATAATAGAAGGGCTGGAAGGAGCGGAGCCGAAATACGGAACACCAGAATATAATATACTCTTTGAAAACAATGGGTGGATGAGCAACCCAGAAGCTTCCGAATACTTTATGGAAAGATATGTAAAATCTGTAAGCACTCATCGCAGAGGTGCTGAAAAATATTTAGAAGCATATCCAGAAAAAACCAAGGCTTCATTGAGACAATGGGCTGCAGAGAATCCGAAAGAATTTATAAATTCAAACTTGGGGAAACATGATGTTGAAGCACTTAGTATAGCCCTTAGCGAATTAACAAAGAAAGATCCTGCTAAGTATTTTTACACTATGTACTTAAATGGGAAAAGAGAACCAGAAATATATTATAGCGATACTATCGATCATCATCAAAATATATCAACTGCTGTTAAAACTCAAATGGAAGAGGGTTGGGACTATCAAGGGCGAACAGGTCCTGATTATTTTTTGCAAAAAAATACGGATACATGGCCCAAGGTGATGGAGAGTGTTGGATATCCTCAAGATCCTGAAGTCATAAGAGATAATGCTATGAAAAAGACTTTGGAAAACATACAAAGTCTTAGAGCTTCTTTTGCCGATCCAGATTATGAGCCGTCCAAACAGAAGGCTGATGCTTTTCAGTCAATTATACTTAGATTATTTAGCAATGTTCATGGTTCAATTTTTAATCTTGATATAGTAAATAATTTTCCAGAATATTTAGATAATCCAATTGTAATTGAATTGGCCGAATTCTATGCCAGAGGGTATCCCTTGGTATTTTTTGAATCTGATGTATATAAGCATTTTCCAGAATCTGGAAGAAATCATATTTTAAATTATATCAAAAATCATCCTATAAATTTTTTCAAAAAAGAGTTGCATAAAGAATTTCCCGATTTTATACAAGAAGGCTTGGAAGCATATAAGAAAGTAACAAGTCGTTATGATCAACCGGGCGCTGTTATTGATATTAATATAAGAGAGCGTTTGTTTGGTTATTTCGATATGGGCCTGGATGATTTAGACACAGAAGAAGGCAGGGCAGAAGAGGTTAGGAGAATCTTTGAAAAGACTTTGGAAAAATCAATAAAAGATGGAATAGCCGCAAAATACCCAGAGGCATTTATAAATTTTGCCAAGTCAGAAGGGGATAGGAATAGGCTTTATATAGATAGTGTTAATAATCCGGATTATTTCTTTCAAACGAAAGTGCCAGAAGCCCTTCGTGAAATATCTAATGAAGATGATTATGATTTTATTGAAAATGGAATAATAAAAGAGTTTGCTCAAAGATTGGCAGCAAAAGATCCTTTGTCTTTTTTCTCAAGACAAATAAATGGCCAAGGTAATTTTTTTCATAGATATTTTATGGCCCGACCCGTTTCTATTGAATCAGCTGATGATGAAAGAGAAAGGATTGCCGAAAGAGTAAGAGAGAGAGAAGAAAATGATGAAAGTCTTATAATTGCAAATTTATATCCACAATATAGAGAGATAGCTTTGAACGCCTTTATTAAGGTGGGGGATATAACAAGTTTTTATAATGCAATAAGAGAGTTTAATATAGAGATTTCAATAGAAGATGAGGAAGCTTTTCTAAAAAAACTTATATATGGAAAAAGAGTAGATCAAACATCTCATTTGATAAGCTCTCCCGGAAACCCTTCCCTGAATGTTGCCAAGCTTTTTAAATACATGAAAGTTACCAATGATTATTCCATAAAAGAAAAGTTTCCAGAACTTTTAAGAAAAGCTGCACATGATCTTGCAGCTACACATCCATTGTCTTTTAAAGATTATGGTGTAAACGAATTATATCCAGATATAAAATATGCAAAACTATCTGCATTAAGACAAATAGACGATAGGGAAAAGGCTATGCATCATTTTGATAATTCGACCAGCGCCCTTGTGTCGACCGGTCTTCCAAATCATATAAAGGTAAATAGCTCTATATATCAGGAAGACCAAAGACCCGATGAGTGGGAAGATTCCGAAAGATTTACTATATCTCAAAATAATACAAACCCAACGGATCTTATGTATGGAATAAACAAGAAGCTCATACATGCTGGAGATGGAGTTGCTCATACAAATGTTGGGGCAAGCGGGTTTACTTCTGCATGGGCGTTGACGGCTATTCATGGAACTCCTAGGCCTGCAGAGTGGGAGCAAACAAGCGAATCTGATAATGACGAATATAATATGAAAATTTTAAGTGCCGTTCAAGATCTTAAAACATATTTTTGGATGAGACAAGGGCAGGACCCGGATGAAGATGCTTTAAGATCATTAGAAGAAAAAGGAGTACCTAATTATTTAGGAGAGGATAGCGAAGATATATCGCGGTTTTATGAAGCAATAGAAACTCCATTGAAGGGGCATAGAACACTGTCAGTTCCTCCGCTTGGACGGGCAGTAAAAATAATAGACAGAAAGGTAGGAATACCCGACAACACTGTCGGCGGATTAGTATACATCCTTATTAAACACAAAGATAGCGAAAGACCTTTTTGGCGCACAATTAATGATCTGAAGCTAATGAAAAAAGAGTTGGCAAATATTTTTAGGCCAATTATAAATATTGAGGGACCGGATGATGATAGGTCGGATGATGAGGGCGAAGAAGTAAATTACGATGATTTTCCGGAAAGTGCATTGGTTATTGAACAGTACCAGAGCGACTATCCCGTGGTTTATGATAGAATATTCTTGGGCAATTTGCGAGGTGATGATGGAAATGTTACAGGCAAAGAATATGATCAATTAAATAATATGATTATGCAGAATCTGGATATTGAAGCAGCAAAAGCATGGCTCAACAAATCTCGATTTGCTCAAATGTTTGAAGCTTATAATCCAGAGATAATAGAGGGCGAGGTCGAAGAAGACGCATTTAAAAGAAAGGTGGAGGAGTTTTTTCTAAATAATGAAATGTCAATTACAATCTTTGATATGAGAAAAGAACATCTGCCGGCAGAACTTTCCCCGGATGTTAAAGATGCGAGAAAACATTTTGATATAATAACCAAAGTTTATCCATATCTTGTCATTATCAACACAATTGAGGTTGCAAAAAGATTGAATCATAAATATATTTATATAATGAGAAATGCTCCATATTATGCAAATATACAAAATGAGCAAAAAGCTATTAAGCTGTATCAGCATATTCCGGAGCTTGTTGCAACCGAAAGAAGCCTCGGCCAAGGCTTGGAGGTTGCAAATGTTGAAACCCATGGATCGCGTCAGCTGTATGAATCAGTATATGAAGTTCCTGCGAATGATGAATCTATTGCAATATTAAGAACGGCAGCAGAAAGGATTTCGGGACAAGGCCCGCAATATGATTTTAGCTTAACACCTCTTCAGAATAGAGCGAATAAAGAGACTCCAAAGAAAAAGATGACATGGAGCCCAACTCCCGAAAAGATAGAAAGATTAAAAGAATTAACAGGAGCTATAAAATTAGAATTAGAAGGAGTTGATGTTCCAGAGCTTTATGATCCGGTAGGTGCTATAAAATATTTAACCAAAGAAGTGAGATCAAAAATAATACCCAAAAAGAGATTTAGCAGAGTCTTTGGCCCAATAATAGGCGAACTTGGAAAGCTGTCAAGAGCCAGTAGGCTTGAAAGGCTTATAAATGAAATGTTTATAAAAACATCTTCGGAAACAAGCCCAAGAAGAAAGGCTTTAAGAAAATTTTTAATCTTAAATGCCATGAATGCTGCTACTAATTAATTTATACTTTACGCGGGATATGCAATGAAGAAAGATAATATTGGAAAATTAAATTTTAATGACTTAATCAGTTTATCAAATAAGCTTAATAAAATAAATAAGTTTGCAGTCCCTAGGGATGTTCCTGAATATTTAACAGAAGCAATTGAAAAGGCAGAATCAATAAAAGTAAACATTCCTGATTCCAAAGGTGCCGAAAAGATAAACTATACTCAGCTTATAGACTTGATCGGAGAAGATCTTATTAACAAAGTTACAATGACTCCAGTAGAGCTGGATAAGGTTCCTAGTTTCCCAAGTCAAAAGAGCGGAATGAAACCCGATGGGCTTTGGTATGCATGCGGAAACGATTGGATTCAATGGGTGTCTGGCGAGATGCCAGAGTGGATAGGCAGATATATTTATTCTCTCAAGATAAACGAAGATAAAATGCTAATGATAGAATCTAATAAGCAGTTTAAAGATTTCGAAGAAAAGTATGCAGGAAGAGGACGTGGCGAGATGAGGCTTAACTGGAAGCCTGTTGCGGAAGGAGATAGGGCGCGAGGACTAAAGCCTTATGGGGGAATAGAAATTTGCCCAGTGCAATATGAGAGTCAGGCTATTTCGTGGTATTCCGGTTGGGACGTTGCCTCTGGTTGCATATGGGATCCTTCTATTATTACAGAGGCAACCTTGATCGCCAAGCAAGTCAGCCAAGTAGATCGATCTGATTATGAACCAGACTATGAAGATTATTGGGATAGTGGTCCAAGGGATTATGAGGAGCCTAATTGGGAGTGGTATGGATTTGGAGGCGGACCTGCGGCGAGTGGTGATAAGACAAAATTAGAACAAGACCAGGGCAGGCTTGTTGAGAGGTTCACAGAAAGCATTGAGTCTGGTCGAGGCCAGCCTAGTTGGGACCAACCTTGGGGTGGTGATTCAATTCATTTCGACAAAAATACAATGACAAGCAAACCATATGATCCACAAAGCAAGCCTCTTATGAACTTTAACCCTCAGACGGGCGAACCCATTGTTGGGTCAAAATTTGCAACTTTTGTAAAAATTCTTAATGCCCAATCAGGCAGGAGGGCCGTTTATCGCATGGAGCCTCCGCTTCCTGGTCGTCACGGAGGAGGGCATGAGTATATTGTTGTCTCCAACAATACTATGGAAACATATATTTTTGCTTCAGATGCAAATGGGGTTATATCGGATTATATGGATCTGCCCGGATCATCTTCTGAGCCCATATCGCATGAAGCGGTATTGAATAATATAGGATATAATTTAAAATAAGCTTATGGCATCAAGTGAATTTAAATTTATAGCTATTAAAATCCCAGAAGATATAACTCTTAAGTTTATACAAGACACAAAGTTATTGATCTCAAATATATCTTCTGAAGATGCTGAATTAATAAATGAAGTTATAAAATTAGATATTTCAGAAATAGAAATTGAAGATGTTTCAGAAGAAGATTTATTTAAAATTGGGAAAGAAAGCCTTAAGATAAAAAAGGCAATTCATAATCATTTAGAAGAAGCCATAAATACCATCTTTCTTCCAAGAATAAATGCTTCGAAAAGAATGGGTACAAAAATTAATGATAAAGGATTTGCTTATTTGAAGATTGAAAACAAACTTTATGCAATATCTGGAAATCAAACCGGTTACTTTGGATCAAGAGACTGTGAGGCGTATAGCTATTTGTTAGCATTGAATTTATCTGGTATACTAGAATAAATATTAAAATATTTTTGAATATATTTAAGGATTAAACGTTTAATAATCAAAGGAGAAAATTATGAACAAATTTTTAATTATTATTTTATCACTTTTATTTGCGGGTTGTGCTCATGCACATCCGGTTAACCATATTAACACAAAGCCTGTCGTAATAAGCAAGGCTCCAAGCACAATTAACATATGGATCAAAGGAAGTTGGGCTTGGCATGGGCATAAAAGGCATTGGACTCCTGGCCATTGGGTTGTAAGGCCTGCTCCTGTGCGGCCAAACGTACACAGCGTTTGGGTTCCAGGACATTATGGTCGTCACGGAAGATGGATTCCGGGACATTACAGGAGAAGCTAGTAAGTTACGCCTTCTGTATATAGAAGAATTAAGCCTTCATCTGCGCACAAGGGGATTGCATCTTTTGGTGCATATCCTCCCCAAAGTGTTGTGATTATATAGTAATCTCTCATAGCCCATTCTGTTTCTTTCTTTGGATTCAAACAATATAATCTAAGCTGCTCTCCCCAGCTTCCTTCCTCTTCTATTTCTTGGCATTTCGCATATGCAAAATTAGCAGTCAAAGCGTCTAAGCAAGAACTGTTTGTTGGAGAAAAGGTTATATGTCTCATCGAGCAGCCTGTCAAAAGTAAGGCTGTAAATAATACTCTTAACATATTTGCACTACACTTTGCTAAGCGATGTTAGCTTAGCTGTGCTTAACGTAAATCCATTTGTTTTGTCAACTATTAAGTGCAGAGTAAAGGGGGTATTAGCGGTAGATTGAAAAGTAATATCCCCGGTAGCCCCCGACGTTGGTGAGATAGACATGGTTATATCTGTAATTCCTGTAGGTAAAGTTAGAAAAGTATCTCCGCTTCCAGACCAGATTAGATTAACGCTTGTGGCAATACCTGGTGTGGCTGGATCTCCGCAAACAAATGCCTTAAGAGACCTCACCCTGACTCTGTCGGTGCCGTCTCCGGTAGCTCCAGCGAGCGAAGATACATCAACAACTGTGTCGGCCTCGCCGCCCGCATCGCCTGTAAAAACAACTTCAAAAGATGCAAGGCTAGCTCCGTCTGAAAGCGTTCTGTTAATAGATTCTGCCATTTTTATTCTCCTTGCTATAACATACTAATGATATTAGTATGTATGTTAGGTGTGTATACTTATTATTTTTTATTAATAATATAAGTAAAATGAACTATAAAATTTTCATTTAGAAGAAGAGGTTAGTTGCCCATGAGACATGAAACAAGAGATAGTACTGATTTATACTTTACTTTAGAGGTAATCCTCGGCGGTGCAGGCCAGACTAGCTTTATGATAGGAAGTTCTCCGACCGTCAGCATTTACAGTGTTTCTCTGGATGCATATTGGAGTGACGGATCTGGAGGCTTGACGACTGGTTGGGTGCAAATTCCTAGCACTGTAAACCCACCGGGATTAGGGTCTGGATTATTGCACGATATGCTGGATCATCATCATCACGCCACTGCATCTCCTCCGGCGGCGGCGAACGAATGCCTCCTTCCGGGATTATTTTATTTTGATGCAAACAATACAACAGGCCCCTTCTCTGGGCAGGACATATGGGCTACTGATCCAGGGTCTGGATCTCAAGGTTATATCTTATGCTTTAAAGAGCCTGTAAATAATATTTTAGAATATGCTCATATTGCCCTTCTTACAAATTCAACAATTAATGCAAATGTTGTAGATTGGGGAGGGGCTTCTGCGAATATAAACGTAGGCCCAGATACTAATTTCCCGGCAATAACGGTTGCCGGATGGGGAGACGAGGTGCTTGCTACAGACGGACTGGTTTTTGGACTTATGGATGTTACCGGAGGAAAGAATAAGGCGATTCCAAATATAAATGTCTCATATCATGCACAAGTCAATCCGCTTACAATAGGGGTTACCCCAACGGTTACAGCTTCAGGGCTTGGTGGACAACCAGATGTTAATGTTTTGGGCTGGGGCAACAACCTTCTTGGTGGAGTTGCAGCAGATATTGCTTTGTCTCCAT
>NZAS01000145.1 GCA_002686195.1 Candidatus Pacearchaeota archaeon
AGGCTTATTTTATTCATTTTTGGTAAAGCTATTTTAACTTCTTGTGGAACATTAACGAGTTTTTCCATTATATCTGCAAAAACAGAAGTCATCTTATCAGTAGAAAATTCATTCTTAGAATAAGTAAGCTGTTTTTTTGCTAAATTTAGATAATTTTTATAGTTTTTAAAGACATCTTTTAGCACCCTTGATGCATAAATTAGATTTACATAAAACCATTTAGATTCTGGTAAAATTACATTTTTCCAAATAACTGATTTATGAACTTGCTTTAAATCACCAGGTAATAATGTAGAATGCTTTAAAAAGTCTATATGTCCTGACCAATTTGGTGCTATAACTGGTTTACCGCTAAGGCTGGCCTCCAATAGGGGTCTTCCAAATCCCTCTCCTTTTGTAAATGAAACATGAACTTTAATCTTTGGATGATGGTATAACTCGTTCATTTCGGTTTCTGTTAAATCACCATGTAATAAATAAACTTTTGGTGAATTTTTTAATCCAGACTTTTTGACTATATTATTTATTCTTTCCTGCATCTGATTTCTATCTATAACGCTGAAGGTGGCACTGCTTGTCTTTAATATTAACGCTGGGCGGGTCCTAGAAGGATTATTTTTGAACGTATGTATAAATGTTTCTATTAACTTTCCTACATCTTTTCTATCGTGTCCATGTGCTCCGTTAAGCCAGTGTCCTACAAATAAAAAGCAAAATTTTTCAGGTATCTTTTTCAATTCTTCATTTATTTCATTTGATATTTTTGCTGTTTTATGAAATATATCTAAATCTGCCCCTTCAAATAAAACTTCTATTGGGGTTGTGCACTGTAATTCAGCTACTTTTTTGTTTGTATTATTGTCTACCTGGTCATATGTTGTAGTCTTAAACACAGTTTTTGCATGATTGGATGGTACAATAATCAAGTTCATTTTATTGCAGCCCTGAATCCAACTTGCATCGCATACAGTTGTTTCTATTCCTGCAGTAATTCCTATATTAAATTTACCTATAGGTTGAAATTCATTTGGCACAGAAAGCTGCACAAAAACATCTGGCTGTTTTCTAATACCTTGCGGACCAGCAAAATATTTTTCTAAATGCTTATCTTTCTCAGATACACCATTTCTTGGACAATCTCCCCAACGCAAATCTACGACTTCAATAAAAAATTTATCCATTGCAATTAAGGATTTCAATAAATCTCGTGCATGGTCCCCATAGCCGCTTCTTGAACTAACTGGACCCTGAAAAACTAAAAATTGTTTCATAATTATCTCCTAACTAAGTATTATACCATCTGGATATTTTAAATCCAAATCATCTGTTTTAAATAAACTAAACCTTTTTCTAGGCTTCCAATTATCGAATAATTTATCAGCCGATTTAACAAATTCTTCTCCCATACGTTTAGCTGTCATCATGGAATGTTCTGACGTCACAAATTCTCTACCCAACATTCCACGCCTATTTAATTCTTCTTCACCAAGATTATATGCTTCTGAAAGTTTATCTCTTATGTCATATATACTAACTATTGAATCATATATGTATGGCGTTGGTGGAGAACCTTGTAATGTTAATGTTGGCCAAATTGGAAAGGCCCAGTCACCATGGTCCTTATATCTTCCATCACTATTACTTGGCCATTCTGCAGAATAATCTTTAACTGTCAAATAACTTCCATCTTCTTTTTTGAATCCCATTTGGTCTTGTAAACCTCCTATACATGATGCCATTATTGGAGTTCCAGCCATTAAAGACTCGCAAACACTTAATCCAAATCCTTCTGCTGTTGAGGGCTGACATGTTAGATTAACTATATTATACAGATAATTGAGCTCTTTTTCATCAAACTTTCTGTCTGTAAATTTAACTCTATAATTTGGACAAAGAGCATTCACTACCTTTGGAAGATCGGTACCATTTCCGTCTACCCTATCTGTATGTAATAGCAAACAGCATTCTTTGGCCTTTTCTTCTCCTATATTATCGCAAAACAACCTGTAAGCTAGAATAAGGTTTGCTACCCCTTTTCTCCGTATGTTTCTACTATTAAAAAAGAACACAAATTCTGGGTCTTCATCACCAAATAGTTTAGCCCTGAAGGTGCATAAATTTGAAAACTCAGCATCAGATATATTTATTGGTCTAAATTTATTTTCATCTATTCCATGGGGCACATATGTTAAATCCAAACCTTCTATTCTTGGTTTATTTTGACAGACATGTTTATTGATATTATATGTTTGTTTTGAAATTGCCATTAGTAGGTCACATGATTCATAAAATGGTTCATTCCAATGTGGAAATGGCAAATCATCCCAAATATTTAGATACATAAGTGGTATAGTTTGTCTTATTTCATGTTCCATATTGTATAAAAATCCCCAAAATCTTGGGTCTGTAAAATGCATAATTGCATCTGGTTTTTCCGTACCTATAAGCTGTCTTAGTAAATCTGCATTTCCATAACCAGTTACTGGATAAACTGCAACACTAGCATCATGTACTCCAGTTATGTTTGCTATCTCTTGAGACATATCAAATCGTTTTCCTTGGTCTGGATGATTTATTGCTCCTCCAATTTGTACCCAATCATATTTATGACAGCTATTAAGCACAAGTTCCTTGCTCATAACACCTACACCAGAATGTAATCTCATGTCATCTGATAATAACAGTATTTTTTTCTTTTTTTGTATGTTTAAATCTATCTTTTTTAATTTTGGTAAATCCATATCCATAACCTTTATTCTCCTATCTAAAATCTTTTACTTAAATCTATTTTACTGTCTATTGTTTTTCTGAACCGTTTATCGGTATTATATAGGCATAGCGCCCTATTTACTAATTTTTGAAAATTCATTCCATTTTCTAAACAAATTTTCTTAAATGTATGTTGCTCTTTTTTATCAACCTTTACAGACGTTAATTTTATTCTTTCCATAACTTACCTTGCATATATATAAATATACATATATACATAAAAAAATCAAGTTATCACAATAACTTTTTTGCCAAATTCTATAGCATAGTTTATTGTGCTAATTGTGCCATTTGATTTAATTCCGTCTGGAATAAATGCTATCAATTTATCTATCGATTTTGCCAAAATCTTATTTCTTACAAAATAATTTTTTACTGAATATTTCTTTCCATACCAATCCTTTCTCATATAAGAATATAAATTTTTAACTGTGTGAGCAGGATTAACTTCCACATATTTGCAATCAAGTTCTAATGCATATTTTTTAGCATATTTATCAGCCCCATCAGGGCAGCCACCGCTAAACACAGTAAGATTATCACCGAATTTCTTTTTAAGGTTAAAAATTGTCTCTTTAATCTTTCTCCTATTTTCATATTTTCTGCTCCCTACTATTCCTATTCGCACAAAAACATTCCTACCATGTGTCTTCTCCCCATTCTTTATATTTTTCTTCTCCACCCAAAGCTTCCCAGTCTGAATCTATTGATAATCTTGAAGATATTCCGCCCCTTGGATTACAGTCCAATACTAATCTTAATCTTTGAGGGTTGTATACTTCTATCATATTATCATAAATAACATTTAATAATCTTTCATATGAAATTATTATATCTCTATATTGCTGAAGATACAACTTAAATGATTTTAATTCTACAACTTTTCCATTAGGATACATTAATACATACAGTGTTGCAAAATCTGGTTGACTATATACTCCTAAAAATGTTAATTCTGGCTGTTTTATTTTTACTTCGTATGACTTAACATCAGGATTTGGCAATCCTTTTAATATAGAAGTATCTACATCTTTATAAGTTTTTTTCTTTTTTCCCACTATATTCTTTCATTTCTTGGACACAAATCTTCTTTATCCTTAAATTCGCACCATTTACAATTTTTATGTTTTTCTCCTGCTATTGCTGGATAATTTGATTCTAAATTATATTTACCTTCTGGCGTAAAAGCTGTTTCTATAAAATTACTCAATTCTCTGTCAACCTTGTTTAATGAAGGCTTTCCTGCTGCAGGTCTTACTATTTGGATTCTTTTTTGTGGAAAGTCACAATTTTCCCAAAGTTTTCTCTTACAAATAAAATATTCTACATCAATATCTTTTTCATCCACGTTATATTGTTTTGAAAAATATCTCTTATATATTCTAAGCTGGTCACCGTTCTGCCTCTTTTGTGCATCTTTCCAGCCACGAGTAGAAGTTTTAATATCATAAATTTTTATCCTACCATGGTCTTTCATAACAATGTCCATGAATCCCATCATCATAATTTTTGGGTTTGACTCTGTCTCGCATAATATTGGCATTTCAATACCAACCAATTCACAATTCCTTTTACTAAAATATGCTCCACGTTTCTTTTTGAACCAATCCATTATGGCTACACCATCATTATAGAATTCTCCAAGCTCTGTTGGGTTTGAAAAATCTTTTCCGCATTCATCTACAAATTTTTGGTATTCTGTTCTCATAGAATCTAACAATATTTTATTGACATCCAAAGAATCTGCTTTTACTATTGATTCTTTATACATTGTATCTAAATAAGTCTGTAATGTTTCGTGAAAGGCCGTTCCAAATACTAAGAATATTGAAGGGTCAAAAACTTTATGCTTATCTATATATGCTAGTTTCCATGCCTTTGGACAATTCTTATATTTTGAAAATTGACTATATGAGATAGTCTTTTTTCCTAACATTCTTGCCTTTATTGCTAGGTCTTTAGGTGTTTTTAATTCCATATTATAATATAACAAAAATATTTGACATAAAAAAATCTGGCAATATTATTTCTTACCAGATTTTTCAGTATGTTCTATCAATCTGTCTAGGTAGGCTTTTGCCTTATAGAGGTCTTGAATTCCATTTTTATCTTTCCAACGAGTAATATATTTTAATACGTTTCCCTCAAAAAAATCTAGTCCATGAGAATATGCATAATCCCACATCTCAATTCCATTTGTATAATGTTCTGGATGTTTTACAGGATCAGATTTTTTACTCATCCTCAGTTCTAGGCATCAATTCTTCATTTATATTACCACATTTACAGCATTGAAATACTGGTAATGGTAAAAATCCTGCCTTTCCACTTGGTGATAAAACTGGCGAAATCTTTCTCAATAAATTTACCTGTAAAAATGTTGGGTTTCCGCATTCAGAACATTCAACTGCGTCTAAATCCTTTAGCTTTAATCCTTGCAAATTGTCTGCCAATTTATTTTTGAATTCATTGTTGCCAGAATCTTGTTTGTTGCTTTTAATAACTTTCATTTTATTTCTCCTATCCTATTCCGAAGCCACCACCCATCATCGGTGATTCTTTGTTTTCTTCGGGTTTTTTTGTAATTACACACTCTGTTGTTAGTAGCGTTGCTGCAACTGAAGCTGCCTTTTCTAAAGCAACTCTTGTCACTTTTGCTGGGTCAATAATTCCAGCTTCAAACATATCTACTACTTCTTCTTTTATGGCATCATATCCCCAACTAGTATCATATTTATCGTCTTCTGCATATTCACTTGCCATTTTATCTCTTACCTCTTTCCAAATAACTTCTGGGGTAAATCCTGAATTTTCCATAATACAATTAAATGGTTCCCTACATGCTTCTTTTACTATTTCGACACCTAATTTCTGGTCACTATTTTCTGTTTTTACTTTAATTTCTGCAGTTGGGTTATCTACAATCCATCGTAAAATCATACCTCCACCAGATACTATTCCTTCGTCAAGAGCAGCTCTTGTTGCATTTAAGGCATCCTCAACTCTATCTTTCTTTTCTTTCATTTCAATTTCAGATTCTGCTCCTATTCTTAAAATTGCAACACCGCCTGCCAATTTAGCTAGCCTTTCTTGATTTTGTTCCTTGTCATAATTCGAGCTCGCGTTATCAATATCATATTTTATTTGATTAACCCTTTCTCCTATTTCTTCTGTTGTTCCTGCGCCATCAACAATAGTTGTATTTTTATTATTTATGGTCACCCTAACAGCCGTACCATAAACTTCAGGAGTAATCTTATCTAATCTCATTCCTCTATGATAAGATACCACCTGTCCTCCTGTTAGAGAAGCTATATCTTCTAAGTTTTGATTTCTTCTGTCTCCAAATCCAGGAGCTTTTACAGCGGCAACCTTTAGGGTACCTCTAATCTTATTTACAATTAGTCCTGCTAGAGCTTCTCCATCTATATCTTCTGCTATAATCAATAATGGTTTATCTTGTTGTATGGCTGCTTCCAAAACTTTTACAATATCTTTAATTGAAGTTATTTTTTTATCATATAGAAGAATCCAAGGATTTTCTAATTCAACCTGCATATCCGTATTATTTGTTATGAAATATGGGGAAAGATACTTGCTTTCAAATTGCATACCTTCAACAATTTCTAACCTTGTATCTCCAGTTTGAGATTCTTCAACAGTCACAACACCTTCTCTTCCAACCTTATCTATGGCTTCTGATATAAGTAAACCAATTTCAGAATCATTATTGGCACTAATGGTTGCGATATTTTTTATTTCATCTGCCGTGCTTACATCTTTGCTTGACTGCTCTAATGACCTTGCAATATTTTTTACAGTAATATCTATTCCTTTTTTTAATTCTATTGGGTGCGCTCCTGACTCAATAGCCTTAAATCCTTCTGTAATTATCTTTGATGCCAATACGGTTGCTGTTGTTGTTCCATCACCTACTTCATCATTTGTCTGTTGAGCAACTTCTTTTACTATTTGTGCTCCTGCATTTTTTACAGTATCTTCTAATTCTATTTCTTTAGCCACGGTGACTCCATCCTTGGTTGAATGATATTCTCCATATTCCTTTTCTAATATAACATTTCTACCTCTTGGACCAAGTGTCGATTTTACTGCCCTTGATAATATATGGACTCCTTGCTTTATACCTAATCTTGCCTTTTCACTAAAATCTAAATATTTTGACATATTATTTTTCTCCTGTTTTGATTATACAATATAAATCTAATTCATTTATTACTAATATTTCTTTATCATCAATTTCTATTGGATAAGCTGCTCTTTTAGGATATGCTATAACATCTCCAATTTTACATTGTGATTTCATTTCGGTACCATAATTGTATGCGGAAGGACCAATTGCTTCTATAATGCCTCTACTAACTCCTTCTTGTGAAATGTCTGGTAAAATAACTCCACCTGAGGTCATTTCCTCTGGGTCTAATTCTCTAATTGCTAATTTTCCTCTGATTGGTTCAATCATACTATAACCTCCTTAAAATTTTATTCATAACTATTTACTAATATAAATATAAAACTTGTTGTTTATATTATCTCTTTTTCTTTTATTATTTCACTATATTCTTCTAATATATCCTTTACACTATCTATCTTATCAAATTCTTCTAATTGGTCTAAAACCTGTTTCTCAAAGAATGTTTCATAATCTATTTCAAATATATCTTTTCTCTTATCAATCAAATTTAAGTCTTCTTCATTAAGACAGATTGCCGTTTGTCTATCTCTGGGTTTCGTGCCTTCTTCGCAGTGACTCTTTATATAAAATAGATAAGGATTATCAGTATTTTTAATTGCAGTTTTTAACCTATCGTTAGCCCAAACTGATGCCTTAACATGTTGTGGCATGGTCTTAATATATTCATCAAACTTTTTTGTAAATGATTTTGATATTCCTATTTGTTTGTAATCAACAGATTCTATTTTTTCACGTAAAGCTATAACGTGATTTAATGTTAATTGTTCTCTAACTGCAAATTCTGCCATCTTATTTAAGGCGTTTTTCATAAATTCTGGAGTATCTTTACGGATAATGTTCATTCCTCTGATATATTTTTCGCCAGTATCTCTAATAATACCATAATATCTTTTCTTAGAATCTCCAAAATATATCTTTTCCATATCATATTCAAACTTAAGGTCCATCAGCATGTAATCTTCTTGTAGTCCTTTGTTATATTTTTTAACTAAGTCTTCTTTTAGAGATTCATTAAATATTTTTAACTGATTAACCATTTCTGGCTCAGTTTTTCCGTTTGATTTGATAAATATAGAATCCGTATCACCATATAATGTTTTGTGGCCGTAGTCCTTAAATTTTAATACTGCAAATTTTAATGCCTGTCTAGCAAAATATGTTATTGCATCGGCTACTTCAGGCTTATATAATCTAAATTGGCTGAATCCCATTGCTCCATATGCAGAATTTAATATAATCTTGTATGCCCACTGTCTTTTTTGCATTGCTACTCTTTCATCACCCACATATTTTCTAGAAGTTAATCCATCTGTTATCTCAACACGTTTTAAGAATAATTTTTTTAGCACATACGGTAGCAATCCAAGCTTATGTTCTTGTGAATAAAATAAATATCTTTCACCAAACAAACTTTCAACCTTTCCAGTATCTACGTATTTTATTCCATCATCTTGTAATTGTTTAACAACATCCTCAATATCTATTCCTAATTGCCTACAACCTTTTTCTGATGCTATAAATGTTTCTGGGCTTAGATTAAATGCCATAATTGAAGTAGGATAAAGCGAAGTATAATCCATTACCGTCACATCATCATGTTTTCCAGGTTCTGTTGGATTAAATACTATTGCTCCTGCATACGATTGTTTCTGGCCGTGTCTTCTTTTTGGAAATATAAGTTTTTGATGAAATTCTTTAAGAATATAATTATCAACAATCATTGATTTATAGAAAACCAGTCCTAATGAATCCAAATTTGCAATACTTTGAATTGCTGTGTACAATCCAAACATATTTATCTTATCATTTATCTCTTTAAGAATCTCTACGTCTCGTATACCATACTCTATAAATCCTTTGAAATTATCTTTCCAATCTTTCCATGTCACATGTGTTAATTTATCTAAGCCTTCTTCTCCAACAATTTCTTTAACAACAGTTGCTAGCTTATAGTTGGGTAAATTATATCCCATATCTTTCACACCTTCTAGCATATCAATATGATCTAATCCTTTGATATTTACTTTCCAATAATCTCCGCGTTTTCTAATATAAACGTCACGTATTGGTGAAAGGTTTTCATAAGGTAAACCAAGAACCCTACACCTATTTACAATATATGGAAGGTCATATCCAGCAGAATACCAGCCACTAATTATATCTACGTTCATCATATTTAATGTATTCATAAAGCCAAGTATCATGCTTTCTTCATCTTTACAAAGCATAAAAATATATTCGCCCTTATTTATTATCTTAGGTTCATCAAAATCTTTAGTTTTTTCTGGGTGCCATGAGAATACAAAATATTTATTTTTATTTGGTAAATAACATTGAATAGATGTTATTGATTGCTTAGCCTTTTCAGGCATATTATCTCTTGGATTTTCTGGGTCATACCATGTCTCAATATCAAAATACATGATATTTCTTTCAGTAGACCATTCTAATCCCTTATCTAATATAAAGTTAAATTCTGGACTTTTATCAGATTCATAAATTCTATCAGGATATTTTTTAGATATTTCATTTCTTATTTTTATTGAAGTGTACTTTATTTTATATACGTTTTCTTGATATAGTGTGGTATAAATTGTTGTGTCTGTGCAATCAAATTGCTTTATATCTAATATATCACCAATATTTTCTGCAGAATAATAAAAATAGTCCTTAAAGTTATCCACTTTGGTAACAAAATTGCCTTCATTATCATAGCCAAATTGGTATATCTTGTATATACCCTTATTAAATTTTGATGTTATTCTTGATAGTTTAAAATTATTCATAGTTTACCTTTATAGTATATGCGGCTTTTTTCTTATCTAGCATTCCTGCTTTTACCATATCTTGCATTATTGCCCAGCTCTCTTTCCAAGTGCTGTCTAACATTAATCCATGTCCTCCCTCTGCCAAAATTACCCTTAAAACCTGATTGTGTGTTATTGCTTTTCCGCCCAAAGAAGTCATAATTCTTTTTATTAACTCTATATTTGACTGATTAAGATTTATTTTTTTAGGCTTAGCTTTTTTTATTTTTTTAACAATGTCCTTATTTAATAATGAATTTGGGTTTGGTCCTTTTTCTTTTACACCCCTATTCCAATTGTCTTGGCTATACTCTTCATCAGTTTTTTTATAATCTTTGTCCTCTTTAACCATTTTAACCTTGCATGTCTCTCCAATAAGAACCTCTTCCATTTCAGTATTTTCAAACAATATTTGTTGGGATGGTTTGGTTGTTCTAGCAATTTTTCTTTTTTTAATTAAATGTGGGTTGGCTTTTAACCTACAATATACAGAATACTGGCAAAGACTAACTTCTGTTCCATATGATTTTAGCTCATTTTGTTCATCTTCAAATATTTTTATACCATTGGATGTTGTATAATTCCAAAGTTCTTTATGGAACTCTAAATCTAAAATTTCATGTTGATTTTCTCTAATCCAAACAACTCTTTCTCCTAAAGGTACCTCACTTTTAGTTAACCCTGGAAACAGAATTTCTAAAGTTTCAGTTGCTCCTGGTCCCGGTGCTACAAATTTAGAGTCATGATTAAAATTTAATTTTGGGTTTACTGAATTGCTTGTTGAACAGTGGTAACCATAGTAATCTCCAATCATATTTTCTCCAGTAAGATATGCAAATCCTTCACTAAGGTCTCTGGCCTCTCTCATTCCTTGCATAACTGTCTTTTTTGGATTATTTCCAGAAGGTAAATGCGTCCAAGAACCAATCCATTCAGAAACATTTGACCATGTTCCTTTATCGTCATGTCTAGCATTACCCAAATACCATTCATTAACAAACCTTCTTCCTGCAGTTTGTATACTGGTATGTAATTCAGTAGTACCCCAAATCCTTTCTTTATTTAATTTTGCTTGCACAGCTATTTTTCTTAATTCTCGTGTATACTCACCAATATTTCCTGTTTTCTTAAAATCCTGTTGTTCCTTACCTAGAAGTATAAAATCTATATGGGCTTTTTTATCATCATCTATTCCTGTTAAAATGTTATGTACTCCTCTAGCTCCATAAAAGTGAGAGATAATAGTATTACCTATAACATTTTGCCAATTTAGACCAGGGACAGTCACAATATTTTCCATAATATAAATCATTCTATCATCGGCTGTGATTGAAGGGTGAAAATATTCTACTTCTAATCCTAATGCTGGGTCAGTTGGATTGTAAGAATCAACTATACCTTTTTGAAATAGTGTTCTTCTATTTACCATTTTTACAAAATATTCATAATCCTTTAATATATCCCAATCTATAGAATTTCTTAATAGTTGGTCCTTTTTACTGCCAGCAGGTATTAAAATATTATTACTCATTTATTTCTTCCCAATGTCTCATATTTTCTTTTGGAGTAAAATCATGACAAACATGAATTACTTTTACCCAATCACAAGCTTTTTCTATTTCTGCTTTTTGAATTTCATCGTCTTCATAGAAAAATTCTACCTCAATCCCTTTAATTTCTCTTAACCATTGTAATGTGTGAGCTTTATGTATTCCAGATTGTTGTCTGCTTTTTGCTACAAATGGTACCTTATTAAAATGTACAATATTATTTATTCCATGTCTTTTTAGAAAAACCATAGTTTCAGGTTCTTCTTCATGACTTCTTCCGGTAATTATTACATCTTCTGGACCTGGACGTATTCCACATTTACCATTGCCTAAGTTTAATACGCCATCAATATCGAATCCGTTTACAACCTTCATTAGTCTACTTTTGTATTATGTGATGGACAGATTTTGTATAAATCTTCTGAACTATACCATTTTGTCTGATTTTTAGTAAATCTTGTTAGCTTCCTATTTGAAAGTGCATCACATTCATCCAAAGTTTCGCTAAACATTAACTGTTGTGGAGGGGTTTTTTGTGTAAATGCAGATGGTCCTCTTAATGCTCCAATTACTCCCATTTCTTGAGCAACCTTTAAGTATCTTATTGCATCAATAACTACTCCTGCGCTATTTGGACTATCTATCACTGAAAGTTGAGCATCTAAAATAACAGGTGCACCCATAAATCCTTCCATTTCAACTCTAAAATTTGCAACCTTATTATCATCATAATAGCTAATATATTCAGATGGTCCTGCATGCAAAAATGACTCGCTTGGGTCTACTTCTCTTATATCATGTTGAGAACGAATCACATTTTCTTTAGAAATCTTTTTAGATTTTAATCTGCTCATATCAATCATATTTAAGAAGTCAGTATTTCCTCCAACATTCCTTTGAATATGGCACTTAACTTTGTGTCCTCTGGCAAAGGCTAATTCTTGTAGCATCTGTGAAAGAATACTCGCGCCAAATTGAGATTTCATATCATCACCAATCAATGGTAATCCTGCATCAATAAACTTTTGTTCCCATTTTGGGTTTGATGCTATGAATACTGGAATGCAGTTAATGAATGAAATTCCAACATCAAGACATGTTTGAGCATAAAATTCTGTTGCCAATTGTGAACCTACTGGCAAATAGTTTATTAACATATGAGTACCAGTATCTTTTAGCACTTGAGCTACATCTACTGGCTTTTTGTTTGAAGCTCTAAATGCATTATCTTCATGATAGTCCTTCATAACATAACCTATTCCATCTAAAATTGGGCCCATTTGAACTATTGGACCATCTGGAATATTTCTTTCATATATTGGTGTGCAATTTGGTTTTGCAAAACAAGCTTGTCTAAGTGTTTTACCTACCTTTCTTTTATCGACATCAAAGGCTGCTACAACCTCAATATCACGAACATTATATCCACCAATATTTCCCATCATTAACCCACCACGTTCTTTACCACCAGTAAATCCCTTGTAATAAGTCATTCCTTGAATTATTGAACTTGCGCAATTACCAACTCCAACAATTGCAACTTTAATTTTACCATTTTTTCTTGCCATTTTTATTACCTTTAATTTTTATTTGTTTTATATAATATAATAAATTTTTTTCAATCGGAAAAATTATTTCACTTTTAATTTTCCCATAATAAATACTAAGTTAGAATCTCAAAACTTCACTTTTATGAACTTTATTTTTACAATTATTTTCCATATCCCACCTATAAAATTCTCTGCTTACATGAACGCTTTGTGGTTTTTCCATTGCATCAAAGGATAATTCTCTATTCTCATTTAACATTTTATTTGGCCAACGCAAAGCTTTCCATCCATTTTGTTTGCAAACCATATCAACTATTCTATTAAATCTTTTTACTACTTCTGTTCTTTTTGCCCAACTACCATAAAACGGGGTATCTTTATAGTATCCAGTTTTAGGAAGTTTTCTGCTTTCATTTTCAATCGGTATAGCGTGAACTATTTCTATATTTGGTATATTTAAGGATTTTAACTGTTCTCCTAAATATAGTGCCATAACTTCTATGGCTTTTAGATAATCTTCTCTTCTACAAAGATGATGTCTAATATCTATATTTCCAGCATAAAATGTTAAGTGTGTTAAATCATCGGTATCTATTCCAGACTTTTCCATTATTTTATTTTTTAATCCATCTCTTAATATTGAAAATAAAGTTAATCCATCATTTCTATTTACCATATATCCTGGTTGATACATTGAAAAGCAGTGACTATCTCCAAAACATAGCTTAGAAGTTTTTTCTACCCTATCAAATTTTTCTGTTCTATCAATTGCTTTTTGTACTTCTTCCAAATCTATTATTTGTGCCAGTGGAGAAGTTGAAGAATTTTTAAGTCTTTTAGATACCATTTCTACAAGGTCTGGTAGTTCATGTTGTAGGGATAAAAGTTTTCCGGGGAAACTTTCTAACTGAATCATTTTTTTACAAAATTCATCTCCTAATCCTCCAAAAAGATTCAATGTTCCTTCATAACTTATTCCTAAATAAAGTATAATAGCATCATAGTCATGAAACTTTTCTCCCTTATCTAAAATTTTTATATTAGTATAACCAGCATTTATACACTGATTCATTATCATATGGGCCCAAGCTCCATTATGATTTGATATTCTTTTTGAAATTGGACCAGTTAGTCCATCTATTCCAATTTTTGTATTTTTGTCCTGAATTTTATCTACTAGTGTTGTCATATTATTTTTTTATTTTATATACTCTAATTCCTTCTATTAAATCAATAGGTATCTTTTCTTCAAGTTGGTCTTCATGTCCCATAATCCAATATATTTCTTTCCATAGGTCTTCTATGTTTTCAAATGTATGGTACATGACTTCCCATTTATGTTTTGGTATTTCAAGTTCTACTTCCCACATATTTTATTTTGTTCCTGATGAACCAAATCCTCCGTCTCCTCTTGAAGATTTAGATTCATATAAATTATTTTCTTTTACTAATTCTATTACTGGATTACCTAATTTTAATAATACAAATTGTACTACCTTATCTCCTGGATTCAAATATTGCTGGGTTTTTCCGACATTGGTTAAGTTTATGTGTACTTCTCCTTGATAACCACAATCAACTACACATGCTCCAACATGAAGTTCTTTTTTAACAGCTACTCCAGATTTATTAAATGCTATTAGTGCATATCCCTCTGGTACATTTACTTTTACTCCTGATGGAATTAGGCATGATTCTCCTGGTTCTATAAATATAGGTTTATTATCTTCAGGTACAAAAAAATCTATACCCGCGTCTGTATTGTTTGCCCTAATTGGCGTTTTAACTTTTCTAACTTTTGATATTTTCATTATTTTTTCCCTTAATGTAATTATCCAATCCACCTAAATATGCGACGGCATCCAATAGATTGTCTTCTCTATAATTGTATGAGTGACGTGATAATTTTAATGCTACTAAAACAGCATAAATATCTTCAGCCACTAAATCTTTTCCAGTCATGCCACTTGCTATTTTTGCAGCCCTTTCCATACCTTCACTAAAAGGTCCGTATCTTCTTTCTTTTTCTTCTGAACGATTATTTACTACTTCGTCAGCTCTTTTTAATATTGATTCTTTCTTTTTCATATAAATAATTTTTCCATTTGATTGTTTGTGAATTCTACTAATTCAGATTTTGCCATATCTTTACTTGGTAAAAATATTTTTTCTTCATCTATATAATCTATAGTTATTTCAGGTTTTAAGATATATCTACTAGTACATGCATGAGGTCCCTTGTCTGTTAAAATATTATCTCTCATATCATAATGCATTTCATATAGGTGTAAACTACCAGTGCTGTGATAATAAGAACCTAATTCTAAGTCAGGATATATTTCTCTTAATTCATTTAACATTAGTTGTTGGAATAAACAGAAATTAAAAATATCATTACATAAACCAAAAATAATATCATTACTTCTCATGTTTACTCCAAGGTGTAATTTATTATCTCTAATAAATACTTGCATATATTGAGTACATGGAATATCAAACCAATTTTTAGTTTTATGATATGGTTGACCAATAACTATTGTACATCTTCTAGAATCTTTATCTTTTGTAAGTTCTTCCTTAATCCAATCCCATTGTTCACCTAATATAAAAGTACCATAATTAGATTCTACTTCTTTTTGACCATCTTGTATTCTTAGCCAGATATTAGCACATTTGCCTATATTTTCTACATTTCTATTTCTTGAAAGATACCATAGAAATTCCATAACAGCATAATTTATATTAAATTTTCTAGATGGAAATCCTATATCTAAATTTGTTGGGTCTGTTAATCTCATAGACCTAAATAGTAATTCTGTTTGATTACTGCCATTACTACTTACTTCGTTTCCAGAGGTAGATATTGCTGATAATTCTGAGAAAAATAAATCGTGTAAACTATTAAATTTATTCATGTAACCTAGTTATTTTTTATATAACTAATATAATAAAAATTTTTGAATCTATAAAACTTTTTTGTGATTATTTTCATTAGAACTATAAAATTCTTTTAGCTGCATGGCTCTATTATATATTGTTTCTAATGTTGTATTTTCGTTCCATTCAGAGAATCTACCTATAAGGTCTATTCCCATAATTTTTGTTATATTTAGATTATCAGATATTTGTGTAGATTCTACATACTTTAGAATTTTATTTCCCTCTATATGTTTTTCATATATATTTCTCATTGATTCATATATTATTTTATCATTTATATATGTCTTTCTAAAATATGGTTTTCCTGTCACTAAAACTTGCTTGTATAAATTTGAAATAATTTTATCTTCTTTTGATTCAAGACTACATACATAAACAAATTTGTCATTGTATGGTAAATTAAATCCTTCAAGACAATTGTTTTCAATTATAGAATCTATTATTTTACTTGTTCTATCCAAATTTGCTAAATCAATTATGTTTATGGTTGAAATTAGTCTTTCAAATTTGACGCTTTCATCACTAAAAAATATGGTACCATTTATATCAATATGTTCTATTGTTTTATCTATCACCCGTTTATTTACAGTTTCTTTAATTTTTTCAAAAAGCAATTCGAAACTGTCTTCTGGGCCTAAATCATCAATACTAACATATTTTTGGTATTTCAAATAATTATTTTTATATGATTCTTCTGTTATTGTCTTTCCTCTAGTGTAAAGTGAGTAAAGCTTTCCAAAATTTTTAGGCATTACTGTTGTGGAATTTCCTCTATCATCATAAAATCTTTGATATTCCTTAATCTTAACATCTTCAAATTCTTTTTTAACCAGGCCCAATAATGATTGATATATTATTTTAGGACCAGCGTTATAGTCCAAATCCTCAAGAGTTTTGTGTTTTATTAACGTAGTATCGCTTAACAGATAAGACAAAAAATAAGCTGCTGAATTATTTCCTATAATATATTTCATTTTATGATGTATCATATATAAACATGATATCAATGCTGGTAGAAAAAACTGTTGGACAACTGTCGTATGATGCTGTAACTTCAAATCTAGTGGATTGTGAAAGAACTGTTTCTCCATGTCCTTGGGGGTGCCCTACGTATGGCGTGTGGGCAATATTATTGTGTACGTTGGATGATGACCACCCAAGCATAGTTGGGAGTCCAGGAACCCTCCGGTGGGCTGGAAAGAAAGTTGGACATTCAACGAATGATTCAGATGTCATGGTATCTGTAAATGATCCCGTAACCAAGTCTGGAACATTAGTGGCTCCATGGGTAAGTTCATCGGCATGGTGACCGTAAATTGCAATTTCTCTAGCTTTCCACCTAAAAGTAAGTCCTGTTCCTGTATTTGACAGGCCGGAGTTTGCTACTGGGGGCGGCTTTATAGTTGTATTTGGCCAATTGGGATATGGACCATGTACTGGAGCCGCTGCAGAACAAGAACCCGAGTGGTCATAACTCATCATGGGCGGCCTAATATCTATCAATCCATCCATCTGGTGACAAAATGCACCGGATATGAATGGCGCAGGAGCATTATCATGAACTGATACTACTGTTGACTGGGTATGTGCCGTTTGCCATGAACCTGATTGAAAACTCATTGCAACTACATCATAGTATGTTATAATGGATGCTGAGTTATTAGCATGGTCTTGATTATGGTGCAGTGGAAACTCGCCACTTGCAGAAAAAAATGACATACTCGCCACAGGTATGTTAAATGTGACTGTTGTTTGGGCTGATGAAGTACATGTAGAGTCAGGTCCTCCACAACCAGTGGTTCTTAAAAATACAGGCATTGGTTGTCCATAGCTGGCAGTGTTGGATGAAGTCATAAAATAGTAGGAGGTTGACACATTTGGAACTGTGGTAACCATGTGCTGGGAAGAAGAAATTCTTATACCTCCAAGAAAATTGTGTGAACCACTGTTGTTAATATATCCTCCTAAACCGCCCACAACTATCTCATCATACGATCCTGAAAATCCTGCATTCATGCCATTATTTCTGGAAGTATCCCACCCCTCATCTGCTGTATTTTCTACAGTAAAGACTGCATTTTCTGCTAGTCCAGACCATGAACCAGCAAATGACACTGAAGTTTCACATGTACCGCAATCACCCACAACGTATGGGGCACCTACAAATACTCCTGGGGAAGGGTCTGGTTCTACCGTCATATTTACAGTATCTGTATCCGTGCAAGTTACCGTGTATGATGTAGATACTATTGTATGTTGACTGCTGCTCACAACATTCCATTGATAGGTTGCAGTTGTGCAATCTGCCTGCATGAATGGGCTTACTGGGTCAGTAAGGACATATATGTTTGAAAAAATGGGTGATGTAAGCGGTACAGATGGTTCAACATATGTCCAGAATCCGCTACCTGTTGCATGCATTGCGTAATCAGTTCCTTTTGAACATTGGGTCATATCTTCGCCTGCATTTGCTGATGCTGAAACTACCTTTATATATACCGTATCTGAAAAGTCGCAATCTCCATTAGTTATACATAAGCTCATTGTCCACATTCCTGAAAATGTTGGGTGCGTCAGATATGCTTCTGAATTTAGTGAATGAGAGTCACGGAAGTTTATAACTGGAGAAAAGTACGGTCCAAGAGCTTTTCCTGGAACCGTTGTACATTGCCAATCAATAACAGTTTGTCCACTATCCAAATCTGCGCCTGCAACACTCCAAGTTGGAGGTCCAGCCAATGGAAAGCTATATATTGGCCCAAATCCCTGCATAGATATAGTTGGATAACACTGTACATCATTTACTCCTGCATCTATTCCTGGGTTAAACCATACCGTCGTACTTCCAGAAATGTCTGGACAACAATTTGGAGTATATGTGACGGTTGGTACTTGTGGTGCACTCATGCTTGGTTGACCGCTGGCGCTATTAAAACAAAGGCTGTTAGAAACTGAAGCCGTAAATGATATGACGGTACTACCAAGAGCATGGGTTGCCGGGTCAGCTATAAACATATCAGGTCCATCTATAACTGATACAAACGCTCCTGCATCATCACAATCATAATTTATTGTATCATAATGTTCGGCACCAAACACATATGCTAGATTCGTTGCTGTGCCGTAATCTTGCTGACAAATAGATGAAGAGCCATTCCATGAAGGTCCCTTATTTAGCTGTAGTAAAAAACAGCAAGAACTTGTCATTTGTAGCGAATTAACGAGAATGCTTTCTTGATAACAAATATTCATTTCGTATGGCAATGCCGAAGCAGAAAATGAAAGTGTCACGTTGGTGACAGCTCCTGGTATCAGATCAGCATTTGTATTCATACCAACCGGAAACGGAGGGACATCCGGAACTTGGTACCACAATGGCTCGGATCCTAAAATTGAAGTTGAACCAGATAATAGTAGTGGACCGAAACCTATAAATGATTCTGTAAAAATATCCATTCCACCAATTGTAGCAGAATTAGAAACACAAAAAGATAATGTGCTATTGCATGGAATACCTTGTATGCTTGCACTCGGTCCACATGAGCAATAATTACTAACCTGTCCTCTTAAAACCATTCCATTTTCAAGCTGATAACTATTTGTTCCAGTTGTTATCCAATCTACTGCTATGCCGTCATAAGGACCAGTTGTTATTGACGTGACAGTGACAAATTGATATACATCATTTAACCATGAAACTAACTTTACTCCAGGTACAAGTTGCCATGCATAAATATACTGATTTTGAGATGTTCCTCCTCCTAACCACCGTAGAATTTCTTGTTGTGGGCTACAAGAAAAACTAAAACCATCGTCTGTGTCTATTTTCGTGTGGGGTTGATTTGGCGGGGTGCTACTTCCACTACCAACAAAAAGGTAAACAAAATCAACACAACCATTTAATCTATCCTTTGTTTGAACGCTTTCTGATAAGTAAAATTGTGCGCAATTAACTGATGGGGCCGCACCAACTGGTCTCCATGGATGGGGTTTTAAACTTGAAAAAACGCTTTGAGATAGCTCAACCGTTGTTAAATTACCAAACTCGGTACTTATGCTTGAAGTATTGTCAGATATACACATATATATAAATATACAAATCCAATGAATCTATTTACGCATCCAAGCATCTAATTCATCTGGTGAAGGCCACCTTAATTCCCTTTCGCAATTATCACAAACATAAACAGTCGTTCCAGCTCTGACTGTCTTTATATGTTTATACTTGTGTTTACAAGCATCTTGAAATTTTTTTATCTCTTTCTGAATCTCTTTTATTCTTGAGTTCAGTTTGTCTATTCGTACCATGAGTTGTCTCCATTAATTCTTTAATGTATAACTCATAAATCCAATCAGGTTATTTCACAACTACCTCCAGTGCAAGCCAATTCTCCTGAAAGATTTGTGTTATCTTCTATCTCGATAACCTCAGACAAATCTACTTCTGTTAGTGATTTCATCATTTCAATGTATCTGTCTTTGTTAATATCTTCAAATGGTGATTGTGTATATGTACCACCATTATATGGTAAAACTGCTAGTCCATTATAATATTCTCTGTTTTCCCACATCCATTCTCCAGTATATTCCCAATCTTTTTCTTTTAATGAAATGGTTGCAGATACATTATGTGTATTTGAACCTTTTCTGTGGCCACCCCTTACCCAATCAGTTGCAACTTTTTTAACTCTATCTAAAAGTTGAAATGGTGATTCTGTTCTCATTATTGCTCCTTTCGGTGCCTTTTGTGGAACTTGAATTACCGCAGTATCGTGTGGTCTGAAATATTCGTCTTCAATTAATTCAGAATGGTTTTTTTGTAAGTACTCATATATTGACTCATTCTTACCAACTCTTAATCTTCTAATATAATAGTTATTATGCCAAGCGTGTATACCTGAACTTGTCCCTAATACTAAAGAAGTTGTTCCTGCAGGTTTTACTGTAGTACATCTTGCTGCTCTATTTATTCCAATTAGTTTTGCAACTCTTGAATTTTCTCTTTTAACTACAGCGGCTGCTTTTTTCATATCATAACCCAGCACAACACCACTACTTATTCCTGTCATTGAAACTCCGATAAGAGCTTCCTTCTCTGTAGTTTCTTGCCAAACTTCTCTTAAATAATGGAACTCTGAATACCCAGCTTGCAATGTTCCAATGAATGCGGCAGCTTTTACCCTTTCATTCAAGTCTTTCTGGGATTGTATATTGGAAACATTTACTTCACAAAGATTACAGAATTGGTAAGGCCTTAAAGCTATCTCACAACAAGGGTTGGTTCCCCAATCCTTATCATTATTAAAGTAAATTCCTGGTTCTCCATTTCCTGATAGTTCTACTCTTTTCCATAAATCCATAAAAAATTCTTTACTTATTTTATGTCTCATTAGTACTGCTGAATTATTTGCTCTACCTCTTTGTGAATTTAATTCCCACCATCTACCGACTTTGCACCCAATCATTTCATCATCATCTGCGCTGAATAAACTAATAAGAGCTGCTCTTCTAATACCGCCAGCAAGTACTGCGTCTGCTATATAACACACAATATCATGTGCTTCAAGTGTTGTTAATTTATCTCCAGTTTCTTTTGTTTCAAGTATACCCTTAATTTTAACAATACATTCTTTTAGTGGTTGGGGTCCTGGGGCTTTTCCTCCTGATGTCACGAGCATGGCTCCTTTGGGTCTGATGTCGCTATAATCAAAACAAATTTTTGAACCGCCACCATTCATGTAAGATTTCATAAGCACTTTAACTGCATCAGCCCATCCCTCTATAGAATCTCCAATTAGGAATCTGCGGTTTCTTTTTGGGTATGGCTTTTGAATTATCGGTAATTTTTCAACATGATGTTTTTGTACTGAATAACCAACACCTGTGCCGCCTAACAGCAAAAACATTGTTTCGCTAAAAGCATCAATATGGTCAATTGGGAGATAAGCACAGTTATAAATTCTATTTGGAGAAATTTCAATTGGTTTTCCTGCAAATTGCATACTTCTCATTGAAGGAAGTACTTTTTTATCATAAACATATTGATATGCATTAGCAATTTGGGCCCTTAGTTCGGGATATTTTTTAAGATGCATTAGTCTATTTCTATCAACTAATTCTTCCCACGTCTCTCTTCGATTTAATTCCGGAACATACTTTGCATACTTCATGTAAACTGTGATTTCAGATAAAATCTGATTGGATATGTCCATGTTATGTTTCTCCATTTAAATAACTATACTTTTAAAAAAAATAACTGGCCGTTATACCAGTCATCAATAAATATCGATATATACATATATCAGTTCATCTCGTCAAATTTCTTTTTCATCATTCTTCTTAAATATTCATTGTGGTTATCCATTTCTTTTGTAGTTTCTTTTCCTTGTATTGACGTGTCTACATATATATCTATTTGTCCATTTGATGCATTCATTTTACTTGGAAAAGTAATTCCATCTGGTCCAAATCTATTTTTGATAACATGCCATCTACCTGTGTTAGCCAACTTATCTTCTATTTTTCTGCTTAATGATAATACAAAATCAGCTACCATTATTTTTGCATATGATTCTGCTATTTTTTCAGCTCCAATAATATCTTGTTCTAATGCACTTCTATTTGCTTGGGATGCTGTCCAGACTGGTATTTGATATTCCCCAGCCAAACCCCTTAAGTCTTCATATATGTTTCCAAGTTCATGTCTAATTTCTTTACCATGACCTCTTAATAAATCTGCATAGTCTACTATTACTAAATCAGGTTTTTTGCCTAGAGCTGCGCATCTTTGTATGTGTGAAGCTATTGTATTTACTGTTGCAGCCTTCGTTGGATAATATTTTACAATTAAGTCTCCGTCTAAGCTTCCAATATTTCTTTTAACTTCATCAATATTATATTTTAGTTCTTGGGCCTGTATTCCTGTAAATACTGCATCATATCTTAATCCTACATAAGCTGCATTTAATTCTAGAGTATAATGTATTACATTTAATCCTGCTTTAACTGCATTTGCACCAACGTTTACTAATGCCCACGACTTACCAATTCCTGCAGGAGCTACCATTACGCCTAATTCTCCGCTACCTAATCCACCATCCATCAAATCATCAATAGAATCCCAACCAGTTTTAACTGTGCTTCTAACAGATTCTAGGTATCTATCATCTATATGAATATTATATTCATGGCCTACATCTTTTTCAATTCCTGCTCTAAGAGCGGCATCTATTTTAGATTTTATTGAGTCATAATCCCCTCTATTTAACAATTCTACAGATTCAACTATGGCTTTTTTTATTTCTTGATTTTTGCAAAATTCTATAGCTTTTTCTTTTACAAATTCTAAATCTTCTGCTTCCATTTGTTGGAATGCAGATTTTATATTTTCAGCAACAGTTTTTTTTAGAAGGTCATTTTCTATTTCTATTATTTTAATCTTCATAGCTTCTATTGTCGGTACTGAATTATATTCTTTGAAATAATCCTTTATCATATCTAATATAACAATATTTGCTTCTGATTCAAAATATGAAGAATCTAGTAAATCTGAAATTTGCTGTAAAAATAATCGGTCCTTTAGTAATAAGGCTATGAGTTTTATTTGAAAAGAATATCCAAAATCGCTTAGCTTATTTACTTTCATTTATTATCTCCTGACCTTAATGCGAAGGAATTTAATATTGTGAAAGTATCTTTTAGCCATAATTGTGGGTTTTTTATATTCATATTTATAGTATCTTCCAATAACATCTGTAGAAATTTAGGTTTATTCAATTTTTGCATTGTAGCTTTGCATATATTATTTATAGATTCTTTAGCTCTTCCAGATATATCAACTTCTTTTAGTTGCATCAATTGATAATTTAACTCTAATTGTTCTCTATTATTGGATATATTTTCCATCAATTTTGTATCATCGTCAGAATTATCAATATAATCAAATAATTTTTCTAATGATAATTCTTTATCTTCAAATAGTATTGGTAATCTTCTCATTAAAGTTTTTGTTCCTGCTCCCTTTATTCCAGGTATATTATCTGAGCTATCTCCAGTTAATACTCTATACATTAAAAAATTTTTTGATTCTATTTCGAATTCTTCTTTTAGTGTGTCCTTAAAATAGAATTTTTTCTTTGTTGGAGACCAAACTTGAACTCTATCATCTACAAGTTGTAAAAAATCTTTATCAGTTGACATTAAAATACACTGGCTTTTTGGATAAATCTGTTGAGATATGTAGGCCATTGCATCATCAGCTTCTATATTTTCTGTAGCCATTACTGTTATTGGTAATGTTTGTAGATATTCTGCCAATCTTTGCAATTGTTGGCCCATAGCTATTCGTTCATCGTCAACACTATTAAACTCATTTATTCTAGTCATTCTGTGTTTTACTCTACGGTTTGCTTTATAGTCTGGGAATAATTTTCTTCTGCGTTGACTACCACCCTTGCCATCAAAACATATAACAACTCTTGTAGGTTTTATATTTCTAATGGCATATCCTATGGACATAAGAAATCCTGTTATTCCTCCTACATGCGTTCCATTTTCATTCACTGTTGGTACCACAACAAAACTTCTAATGAACGTGTTTAGTCCATCAATTATTAAAATTCTATCGTCCTTATTGCTATGTAGTCTATTATTTTCGTTAAGACTTTTTAGCATTTGCGCGTATCTTTTATCCATATAGATAATATAATAAAAATTTATCAAATAAAAAAATCAGGGTATAAAAAAAAGGCTCTTGGTCGGTTAAATAAATCGTTTCGATAAGTGAGGATTTTTAACCTTAACATTCTACACCACGAGAAGGTGGCCTTTTTTAGTAGAACAAACAGTTAAAGGATCCTTCTCTATATTTCTTAGAAAAAACCCTTTAACTGTTGTGAAACATCAACCCGTTGGGGGTGTCTCGTCTGTATGCTCTAAATCATCTATTCCAAAATTATCAACTTTGTATTCCATGATAACTTTATCGCATATTTTATTGTATACTTCATCCTTTAGATTTTGGTCATCTTCTAATTTTCCATTCCAATCTTTGGAAAGAAATTTAATTTCATCACCATTTTCTCTAGTGTAAGTATACCAAGAACCACCCTGTTTAACCATGTTATAGTCTTTAAGAACCCTTAGCCATCCTCCAAAATCATCTATTCCTCTATCAAAATAGATATCGAATTCGGCTGTTCTCAAAGGCGGGCCCAATCGGTTTTTTACAACCTGGGCCTTGGTTTTAATACCAACTACTTGGTCTTGACCTTTAACTTTGGTTTTAATTTGACCAGCAGCTTTTAACCTCAATCTACAACTTGCATGAAACTGAAGAGCTTTTCCACCGCTCGTTGTCCAAGGGTCTCCAAACATAACTCCAAGTTTCTGTCTAAGTTGGTTAGTAAATATCAAAGCAATTCTCTGTCTGCCAATCATCTGAGTAATCTTTCTCATGGCTTTAGATATTATAATAGCTTTACTGGTTGCCCAGCCATCCTTACTGTAATCTGCTTCTTGCTCTACTTTTGTTGTTGCTCCTGCTACTGAATCTACCACTATGGTTATCAGTCTATCCTTATCGCTTTCTCTAACTTTGGTAATGATATTGTCTATAACCTCGAATATATCTTCAACTGTTTCCAGCTGTATGTATAACATTTTTGATGTATCAATACCAAGTGCCTGAAGGAAGTCTTCATTGCAAGCGTTTTCAGTGTCTATAAATACTCCCAAACCACCCAATTTCTGGGTATTTGCTATTATTTGTGCAGCCACTAAAGACTTTCCTGAAGCTTCCATACCAGTTATTTCGGTAATTCTACCAACTGGTATTCCGCCACTCTTTTTATTAGATATAGCTAAATCAAGCATAGAAGAACCGGTAGATATCCACTCTGTCAAATCGGTTGGTGTTTCATCAGCTCCATCTAAGAAGTAAGCAACCTTAAAGTCCTTAAACTTCTTATTCAGAGAATCTGCTAAGATTCCTGCTAATTTATCTCTATCTTGTTTCTTATCTGCCATTTTTATTCGCTAAATAAATCATCAAAAGCTTTTGAAATATCATCTGTTTTTGTGACTTTTTTCTCATCATTTGAACCGTTTGATTCGTTTTTAGTTTCCCATGGTACATCAGTATCACTTTCACCATCTTCTGGATTTAACCAAGCCTCTAATGCAGCTTTTAAATCTTCATAGGGAACTTTCTTAAAAATACTAAATATTTCTGGTTGACCGTTCATAATCTTATCAGCCACAGTTTTATCTTCTGTTGCAGCTGTCTGATTCGGTTTAACACGAATTGCAGTTTTTGGATAAGATCCTGCTCCTTCTGAAGGTGTAAACTCAACTACAATATCTCTACCGCCATTTAAGTCTGTAATATCACCATAATCTGGATCAGCTATGAATCCTAATAATTCTGCATAAACTTGTTTACCAAATCCCCAAAATTTAACACCTTCACCTTCTTCGCCACGTACTATAACTGGTACATAAACTCTCATTTTAGGTTCAAGTTTTTTAGAAAGTTTCCAATCATCTGAATTTCCTGTTGATTTTAACTTTTCAGAAAATTCAACCACTGGGTCAGCTTCTCCATGAGTCACTGGTGAAAGATAATTTCTTTTGCCTAAGTCATAATGAAAAAACAATTCCAAAAATGGATTATCTTTATCGTGTTGATAAGGTACCATTCTCACCTGATTTTGTCCTGGTTTTGGTTTCCATAAATTGGAAGTCCTGTTTGTTTGAGACTGTAAGTCTCCGAGTTTTCGTCTAATTGCATCTAAATCAATTGCCATTTTTTTTCTCCTTTTATTTGTTAATTATTATTTAATATAATAAATTTTCTTGATATAAAAAAATTATTATAAGTTTATTTTATATGTTATTTCCAAAAAAGTTGCACAAAAATTATTCCGGTTGATAATACCAAAGATGTTGCAGTTTTCCAGCTTATTCCTTCTCCCATAAACCACCAAGTCATAATTGCATATGTTGAAATACCCAGGGCAAAACCTAAGAATCTACCAGGCCATATTAGACCATCAAAATATTGATAAGCGAATTTTGTGCCTGTAATAAAAGCATATGATATTATAGTGCCACCAAAAAATGATAAAATTAATGGATTTTTATCGAACCATTTCCACAGAAATTGTCCATTTGTTTGAAACCATATTAGTGTTTGTGCTGATACAAATAACAGAATTGTTAGCAGTAATTTTTGCATGAATTTAATTTTTAATTGTTAATGTTTAACTTTTATTTAATATAAATATAATAAAAATAATTGAAATAAAAAAATCCTAGTGAATTATTTTTTGAAATAATTTTTTATTTCAGTTCTAATTAAATCTAGCAATAGCCTTTCCAGCTCTTCCTTATCATTATCTCTACGTTGTAAATGAGCATCAGGGTCATACTTTGGTTTATTCAAAACAGTATGCCTTGTAATAGTTGGTCTATCGTGTGGGGTTAAATCTTCTTTTTTCATCATATATAAATATCAACGTTTTACCTTAATATATATTACTTCATAAACAGATGTATCTATTCTTCTTAATCCCGCATCATTGGTTAAAAGTATGCAATTTCTGTATCCCTCCCATTCTAATTGATAGGTTGTATCCAATACTCCATTATTACAAGATTTAATTATTTCATTCAATGCATTTATTGTATATAATGTATTTGTCTGTTTCTTTCTATGTAATGATATAGTGTCTGATAAGATTGCGATGTCTCCGCTTGAATCAATATTATACGTGCACATCATCTCCCTAGTATCTGATTCATTCCTAAGAACAAATAACTTATTATAGAGTATGTCATAAGCATCTATAATCTTATCAACAGTTTTTGATAAGACCTTCTTATTAGTAAATGTACATAGGAGTTGTGTTTTCATTACTTATATACCTCTTTAGTTGCTGTATCTAAATGTTTTGCTAAGTCTGGATGCAATTTCATTTCGAACTTAATAGTACCACCTCCATAGCCTCTTCCATCTTGGCGTATCACTATATTTGCTACTCTTACAGGCTCTTTACCTTTTATTTCATATACTAAATATGGTTCACCATTTTTAGTTTTCTTTACACTAAGGTTTTCCTTTAATTCATTAAAATCATCTGTGCCAAATATTAGTTTCATTGTTTCCTTGTCTAATGACATATCTCCAACTGCCATTGTTTCTTCTCCTTCTGAAACTGCTTTTAACGGAAACTCTTCTTTTATACTTTTTATCAATCCTTCTCTAACTTTAGGATTTGTATTTAACTGTTCTATTGCATCTTCTTGCATTTTTCTATGCGCTTTATCATCATCTTCTATATATTTTATAGCTGCCTTGTTGCCATTTTTAGCTTCTTGTTTAATTGCGGTTAATATAGCTTTAGATTTGGATCTACTACCTTTTCCAGATTCTGTTGAACTTATTTCAGATTCTAATTCTTTTTGTACTTTTGGTGGTAAAATAGTTTTAGCACCGTCAACTAATCTTTTTCTTTCATTTTTAGAGTATTCTTTAGGATCTGTTGGTGTGCCTTTTAATTCTGGATCCCAATCATTTACCATATCTCCTAAACCTTTATTAAGGAAATTTATATTTTTATCTTTCTTAAGAGATATTTCATCTAATATTTCTTCGCCATTAGATTTTCTAATTTTTAAGTACATGTCTGTGGAGAAACCTTTATTCTTTTTATAGTTAGATAATCCCATAGCCTCTACTTCACCTTCTGCATCCCATGAACTTCCAATAATTTCTGCACCTTCATCATATTGTTTCTTAACCCTATCCAATATAGCTTTCCTAGATTTTCTTGCGGCAGCCATCCAACTTTTAGTAATAATTCTTGTTCCTTCTTTCTTAAGATCTGGATTATTTTCAATTTGTGACTGTTCATGTTTTTCTAAAGATGTAATAAGTTCTTCAAATTCTTCATCTGTCATTGCAGATCCTGCCATTGTCATAAGCTCTCCTGCTTGTGCGCTAATCCGTCCTGCACCTCCAGGGAGATCAGAAAAATATTTCCAATTTGACGTTTCTTTATTTGCTTGCGTATTCATCATACGTTCAAGAGCTTTTGCATATCTTTTTGGAAACTTAGGATTTTTTGTTATACTTTCAGGTAATGTATATGGTGGAGGTATTGCATTTTTTTCGTTTTTCTTTGCAAAATCTTCATCTCCTGTAGGTGATGTGTCTAATTCTTTATTAAATTCTTCAGTTTCTGCCGGGTTACCTTTTGAAAGAGTCTTATCTTTTCCAGATATTTCTCTTTTTGGTTGTGGGTCAGAATCTTTTTCTACTTTATCAGTCTCTTTACCCTTAAATAAATCTGCTCCCTTTACTTTTTTCTTTTCTCCAGGTTCAGCTTTCTTAGCGTCTAAAGGTTCAGCCCTACCATCTTTCATGGCTTTTTCCAAGGCTTCCTTAGATTTGTATACAACTGTTCTTCCAGATTCCTTTGACCTTGCCTTAAATTCTTTATCTTCTGTTAGCTGATTTATGTATTCATATATGAATTGTTCAGAGTACTTGTATTGTCTGAGCACTGCTTCTAGAACCCTTACGTGCGAGCGCTTTTTAGGGTCAGGCATGCCATCATTTACACGCCAGGACCATTCACGAACTAAATTGTCTATAAATGCATTTTTCATATAATAACCTTCAATCTATAAATATCATGAAAATTTGCTAGATACATCATTCATGTCACCATAATTGATGCCTATGCTTACCCTACTTGGATATATCATGACTTCTTTTATTTGCATAATTAGTGATTTTCCATCATCTAAATTGAAATCAAAGGCAAAACTATCATATGTGTACAATATAAGTTTACTTTTATAGTCTTCCAAAACCTTAAATATTCTAACCATTGCATCAGAACTAAGCTCTGTTTCTGCAGATTGCATGTAATAGTTAAATAGCTTTTGGGGTGACATTTCTCCTATAACATATTCGTGTACCTTTCTTTTATATAAATATGTCTCGTAATACTTTTTCGACTTCCATTCTTTCCAAAATTTGAAAATAAAATCATTTACACCCTTAAAAAACGGTATTGCCAAAAATTCTTTAGGAATTCCCCCATATAATATTCTAAATGAAATTTCTTTTGACTCAGCATATTCTTTATCTGTTAGTTTATCAGTTGCAAAATACTGTTTGCCTAAATATTCGTGTACAGATGTTTTAGGTAATTCATATCCTATCATATCTGCAATTATTCTTAAGTGGTACGCATCATAATCTAATTCAAGTATTCTGCCATTTGTAAATCTACTAATATATCTATTGCGAGTTCCATCAGACTTATTTAATGCCGCGTAATTTATTTTATTGAAAGTATTACTTGGTCGGCCAGTTAAGGTATACGGATTGTAATTACAAAACTCATATCCATCATTGGTATATAAACCAGAATATTCTATTGTTTTTAAGCTATCTAAATATCCGGTTAATTTTTTGAATCCTTTAGAAGATATAATAGATTCATCAATAACATCTAACATTTTTTTCTCAAGTTCTTGGCAATATTCTATATGTTTATATATTGGAACTATCTTATTAACATTATTTCTTTTCCAGTACATAGAATATAGCCTATTATGCGCTGGAGTATATTCTTGTTCTATTTTTTTATTGTGCATATAATAAGATAAAGAGTTGCAACAATGAACATTCGTAAGATTAAAGGTATGACTAAATTCTTTAATGTCGTGTACATATTTCTTATTATCTATGTCTATAGCATCAATTATTTCAGATAAACTAAAATTTTTTGTTGATTCATCATGGTCTATGGATATATAATATTTTTGCATATTATTTAACGTAGAAACATAAATTCCTGTAAGGTTGGATAATCTAGGGTGAACTGTGTGATCGCAGGGTGTTGGTATGATAACTATATCTGATTCTTTGCAGTTTTTTGCAAAGTCACTAAAATCGTGTGAATTCTCTATAACCTTCATTTACTATAATATAATAAAAATAATTGAATCGGTAAAATTTATGCCAATGAATTGTAAGCTATTTTTGGTGTTTGTAAAATCTTTTCTTCTTTTGTTAGTTCTTCCTCATCAAATACGGTTTGGCTCATTGGCTCTAAATAATTATGGCCAGTAGGGGTGTGGTATCTTCCTTCCATTGGTCTATTTCCATGTATATGATAATATCCAACATATTCATCTCTATTTACTGTCATCAGTTGGTCTCCAGGTGAATATAGATTATCTTGCTCTCTAGGATTGGCATACTCTAAAGCATCTGACAAATATTCAGTTAAACCAGGCATAGTTTGATTTAATAGTGATATGGTTTTCATATTTGTATCTACTATTCCATGCTCAATAATTTGTTGTTTATGCAAGATATTAAATATTGGACCAGATATCTTCCATTCAACCTCAACAGTAGAATATAACTTATGGTGAGGAGATTTATCTTTTGAAACATCTTTATACGTGACCTTATTTATCTCAATTATTTCTCCTGTATTTAATTTTTTAGCAAAATACCTGGAGAAAAAACCTTTATCTTCTTCCTGTTGTAATATTGTTGGTGGAGAACTAATAACCCCGCCAAACTTCTTCGCATAATTAGTATTTAGCTTGTTATAGGTAAAAACGTTTCTATCTTTTACTACCTTTCTAAGCTTTCTGGTACCACTCCTTGGTTCTGACCCAATATAGGCCATTTTTCCCTTTAAATGATATGGACCTATATAGTAATTTGGTGCTTGAGTTTTATCACCTACATTAAAAACCTGGTATTCTCCACCCTTGGTGTGTAAATTATTTACTGTTTTATCCTTTCTATGTATCTTCATATTCTTCCTCTAACATTCTTCGTATCCTTCTTCATAATCTATATCATCTTCTATTTCATCGAATATCTCTATTTTTAAGGTATCTTTATCATCCATATCATGACCACCAGATATATCTTGCTGTGCACCATCTATATCAAACCAATAACCCTCAATAAGGCCTTCAGTATACTCTTTAACTATTTCCCATTTTCTACTTGCGGTATTTCCAGTTGCGCAATCCGTTATAGTTTTGGTACCACTGGATATTATTTCTCCACCAACCCAACCGCTTGGTTCTGGTTCAGGTTCTGGGGTTGGTTCAGTTTGTTCCTCTGCTATTGGCTCTTCTTGAGCAGCCGGTTCCTCTTCTTCCACTTTTGGTGGAGGTGGTGGTACTGGTGTTGGGTCATCTTCTAATATAGGTGGGGGGTATGGTGGAGTACCAAGCCCTAAAGAAGTTTTTCCATTCGTTCTCATAACAGTCTTTAACGTTGTCGTCCATCCAGATGAATCTAGACTATGATCGACTCCAATAATTGTAAAAAAAGTATTTCCAGTATATCTTGTTGGTAGATAATCCACAGTTAATGGTAATCCCCATTTTATGCCAGAAATACCATCAATAGTTATTCCAAGCTCCAATGGTAAGCTGATGCCTACAGCATACACGCTCATTTTATCTCCATCGTCGTCTTCTACTGTTGTTCTTAATTCTATCAATTTTCTAGTAGCAGTATTGCACGCCTCTATCTGTTCCGCACCGACATTATCTGACAACTTCCTTCTGGCCTCAGAATAAGCGTTGTTTAGCTCTTTTTGGTATTCCCCTTTTGCACCCGGATCGCCATTTTGTCCGTCCTCGCAGCAATCTTCATGTTGTGTCAGAGTATCTACCATTTTCATGTTTTCATAGTCCATATCCACAACAGATGCATTCCAAAAACCCCATTTTAGAGTGGCATCCTCTCCCATATCATGAGATTTTTTTGACCTATTTGTA
>NZAS01000146.1 GCA_002686195.1 Candidatus Pacearchaeota archaeon
GAGCACGCCCACTGGACGGGTGCTGCTGACCGCCTGAACCGAGAGGGCATCGTCAAGTTCTCGGGGTTCGGCTCGCAGGTATATGCCTACGAGGAGTTGGTGGCCGAGATTGGCGCGGCTTTCACATGCGCCTATCTCGGAGTCAAGCGGGAAGGTCTGATGGACAATCATGTGGCCTACCTCGCCAACTGGCGCAAGGCTCTCAAGGATGACCCGACTGTGATTCAGCGGGCCGCGAACGAGGCGGGCAAGGTCATGCGCTACCTCATAAACAAGGGCGAAGGTTCGGGGAGATAATCCCCGGCCCTTCGGGCCTTCCCCGAGGGGTTACACCTTCAAGGTGTAACCCCTCCCCTCTCTTCTCTCTTTTCGTTTTCTCTTTTCCTATCAGTTACTCATTCACATGGAGGCAATCACAATGTCAAAACCCCGAGCAATCCTCAACGCTGGCAAGGTCGTAGAAATCACGGCTGTCAGCCTCATCGTCAAGGCTGGTGGTTCTGCTGCTGGCACCATCCCCGGCTGGCGGGACTACATGGACTTTTGCAGCCTGTGGGATTTCGATGTGGACCCCACTGATGAGTCGAGCGCCCGCCAGCGTACGACTAACCTCTACACCCCAGACGGCGAGCGCATCAACCCCGGTCGTGGCGAGCGCATCATCGATGCCAGCGTGGATGCTCCGATTCTGGGCGTGGAGCATGCCCTACGGTCGCGCTTCCCGGTCAGCATCAAGGCTGGCGATAGCCGGGACATCACCGTGGACATTCCGGCCCTTCGGGGCTGGGTCGAGTCGGGCGCTCCCCTGTGGACCTACTGTCTCAACGGAGAGTCGGAAGCCGTCTACTCTCGCGAAGGTGTCGTGCCGTGGGCTACCAACCTGACCATGCGCCGGGTCGATGCTGCTGCTGTCATCCGAGCGCAGGCGAAGATTGCCGACCCGTGGAGCATCGATGGACCCACCCGGTTCGCAAAGCTCCGCCGGATGAAGGTCGGCAAGTACGAGTACACCCGGTTCAACATCAACTGGAACAAGGTGCCTTCCCACCTGTGGATGGACTCCCAGTACATCCCCTTCGACCCCTCCGCTCCTCTGCCCTGCCCCTGGTAGGGCAGGGGGCGACCCCTTCAACGCGGGAAAGTGGCCCGCGCACCAGGGAGGCACCCCCTCCCGCAGCATAGGAAGGTGACCCATTCCCTCCGACTTCAACTATGAAGCCTGGATGAAGTGGCTCGTAACCCACGGTCTTGTAGAACAGGCCGAGGTTCCTGGGATGCTGAAGCGGATTGAGGCTGGCGAGAAAGTCAGCGTCAAGATTGCTTCAGGCTCCAGGGGCAAGGCGCGAGTCCATGGACATGGTACCGCTGTTCGCTTCTTGTCAAAGAAGTAGCAGCCCCGAGGTTGCACCCGTTCTCCGGGTGCACCCTCCAGCCCCTGGTGTGTGCCTCCCGCACACCAGGGGCTTTTCTTTGTCCAAAATTCCGGGCAAAAACTTTACAATTCATTTTTTGATTTTCTATTTCTTATCAGTTATTACACACTGGAGGCAGGAAATGATTTTGTATGTTGGAGACATTCACGGGTCTGTGGACAGCGTGGTTTCGGTTGATGAAGCTGCGGTGAAGGCTGGGGCTGATTGGGTCATCCAAGTTGGAGACTTTGGAATCTTCTGGCCTGGACGAGATTGCGCCGTTGCCAAGTACTTTCGCAAGCGTGCTCGTCAGGGTCGGCCCGGTCCAACGTGGTTGACTTGTGGTGGAAACCATGACAACTGGAAAAAGCTGTTTGAGTTGGCCGCCGCGCAAGGAGAGCCGGACTTGGTAGAGTTGGTGCCTGGCTGCTTTTACGTCCAGCGTGGATGCGTACATGATGTTGATGGAATCAAACATATCTTTTTTGGCGGTGCGGAGTCTGTGGATAAGCACACACGCGTAGAGGGAGAATCTTGGTGGTCAGAGGAAACCCCTACCTATGGGGAGTTCTCTAACTTCTCGGCTAACTTGGAAGATGAAAAGCCGGAGGTTGTTGTCACCCATGAGGCTCCTTCGAGAATCCCTATATATAAAACCAACAGGGATTCATCTACTACGCCACGCAACCTCGAAAACATTTTGAAAATGAGTACGCACACGCCTGCAAGGTGGTACTTCGGGCACCATCATGTCAAAGAGTCTTGGACTATTGATGGTGTTGAGTTTCATTGTTGTGGGCTTCATGGTGAATATGTAAAATAGCGGATAGCCTCCTCCCCCGCTCCCTCCATGCGTTTTGTGTATGCACACGCATGGAGGGTTTTACATGCCTATCTATCCGGGCAAAAAATTGACATTTAAAACAAATTAAAATCCAGCAGGTGCCGGCAGGTTGTTTTACCAACCGGGCAAAAGTTTTACATGTGCCCCGAGGTGGAGCAGGGCCGCGTGTTCGCACGACCCTGCTCCGGGGTTCCCCTAAATAGGGGCAGCGTAGTTGGAGGCATCACCGCTGTTTGAATCCTTATCCTCGTCCTCGTCCTCGTCCTCGTCCTCGTCCGTGCTCCAGACGGGTCGAATGTCAAGCTCGTTGTTTGCTGCAAAGTTGAGGAACTCCACAACTTCAGCGGGGGAGAGCCAGCCCTTGACTTGGTCGTGCCCGCAGTTGTGCCACTTGCCGTCCTTGTCCCAAGCTGCAACTTCAGCAGTCCCAGAGGTCCAAGATTGGTTATCCTCGATAGCCTTCACCGGGGCATCGTAAGCCGCACCTTGGCTGTCGCAGTAGTTACCTGGACCCCATTGAACAGAAACCGTGTTGCCGTTCTCGAAAGTGATTGAAAAACCTTTGTTACCAGTTGCGCTAAACATGATGTGCCTCCTTGCACTTCGGGTCTATGAACGTATAACCGATAGGAAAGTGAAATTCAAATCTCTCCGGGCAAAAAGTTTACAGTTCATTTTTTGATTTTGATTTTCTTATCGGTTATATCACGATGGAACAAAAAACGAGAGGTATTCCAATGAGAAATGAAGCTGTGATTTCTGCGTGGCTTGCGGGCCGTCGAGCGTCTACCGCGAATCTGTCAACGGATGGGCAGGGGCTTTGGTCTTACAATCTTCTGATTGGTGACCGCTCCGATGGTCTGACCCGAATTTTTGACTACACGGCATCTGGTAACTATATCTCTCAAACAACGTCTTGCCACGTTGGATTGGCGATTCGCGGCACTCCCGGCATGACTCTAACAAAGCCAAAATAGGAGAGGCTATGGATAAATCCGACTTGGAGGAATGGGTTGAATTTCTTACAAAACCCGTTTCTAAAATTTCTAAAAACCCTTCAAATAAAATTTGCAGTTCATCCGTTGATCAAGACATAGAGCAATGGAAAGCAAAAATAAATAAGGATCAGGAGAAAGAAAATGCTTGACTTTATTATAGGAGCGGTTATCATCTGGGTAGTCTTTCGCTTGTTGGATCACGTTTGGCGGAAGATTCGTTAATCACACACATATATATGGAGATATAAAATGGAAGTAGCATTTGGAATTTTTGGAGTAGCATTTGGCCTGTGCGTTTACGCCCTCGCCTTTATTGGTGGCCGCCAGCTTTGGCAGCAACGCAAGCTTGTCCGCGTGCCTGTTTCTTCTACCCCTGTTAATGTAGAAGAAGATTAAAGCCCCCGCGAGTCGCACCGCGTGCACAATTTGTGTGCGTGCGTGCCCTCTGGGCAAAAAGTTTGCATACACGCGCGGGCAAAAGATTTACATTTGGTATTTTTGATTTCTGCTTTCTTATCAGTTATATTGCTTTGAAGGAGAAATCAAATGAGCATTACCCGACGACAGTTTTTCGCACGCATGCGTAAGCTTGGATATTCCAAGTCTCGTATGCAAATGACTCGGATTGGTCTTACCTATGTAAAGGAAGAGGATGGCAATCGCGTGACCGTGACTGTGCCAAAGCATCACGAGAGCACATTCCACATTCTTGGGGATGTTCCGTATAGCGGCATCTTCGTTGAAAAGATTGCAGGTCGTGAAACTAACTGGGGGACTCCAGTTGACACCAAGGCTCTTGGTCTTGAAATGTTTGAGGTGTGCTTGGGGCTTTGCTCTGGCGGCATCGAGATGGTCCGGCAACCTTTGGAGGGCCGCGCCGAAGGTGGCCCAGCAAAGTAATCTATTATTGTTGAGGGGGATGGCATGAGAAAAGTAAAGACCAGCAGGAAGATTAGATTTCTGGTAGCTTGTGCCGTCGCCTTCTCAATGATTCTTGGAATGTTTGTCAAGGAAGATTGCGAAAAAGAAGGTAATTGAATTTCGTTTTCTTATCGGTTACTCTGTTGTACACAAGGAGAATGACATGTTTATCGACGCAAATGAAATTATCACCCTTATCCAAGCCGCAAGGGATTGTGAGGCAAAGCTGCCAAAAGAGGAGCAGTGGATTCATGTTAGTGATATTGCAGCAACACTTCAGAAGCTGATTGACGATGAAGGTGCCCGCCAAGAAGCGGCGATGGATAAGATGGCTGAAGATTACGAGGATGAGGAATACGGAAGGCTTGAGTGTGAAAACGCTGCAATCGAAAAGCAGCTTTCCATGCAAGATTGGCCGGGAGGAGTTTAGAGATGACTGTTCACAGGAATATGTTTAATAAAAGAAACGAGGAGGAGTTTAAAATGAGAACCCTTACTTTGATTCGCGGGATTTCTGGATGTGGCAAGACCACGCTGGCCCGACAGCTTGCCCTTGGTGGCTCTCGAAAGCTCCTCGCCGCTGATGATTATTTTGTTGGCAACGATGGAGTTTATCACTTTGACCCCTCTGGGCTACCCAAGGCTCACGCCTGGTGTCAGGAAGAAGCGTTGTCTGCTATGGAACAGGGGCTCCACGTCATTGTTCATAATACCTTTACTCAAAGGTGGGAGATGGAACCCTATCTCCAGATGGCGACCCAGCACGGGTATCAGGTGACTGTTGCTTCCATCTATGATGGAGGTTTGACAGACGAGGAGTTGACCGAGCGGAACGAGCATGGTGTGCCCTTGGCCGGCATCTCTCAAATGAGAGAACGCTTTGAGCATGACTGGAAGAATGGAAACCCAAAGCCTCCTTGGGAGAGGTAGCCTCCCTCCTTTCCCTCCCTTGGTGAAATTTCACCAAGGGTCCCGGGCAAAAACTTTACAATGTATAATATATACTAACTCATTCTCTTTATGTTTAACTACGTTAAACATAACATCTGATTCCAAGGTTGTCAAGTAAAAAAACAAATATTTTCGGGCAAAAAGTTTACAACTCATTTTTTGTATTTGGCTTTCTTATCGGTTACTCTGCTGTACAAGGAGACAAGATGAACCCGATTGATGACACCGTTGGTAGCCCGATTTTCGTGGGTAGCGAAGCAGAAGCAAGTTCCATGATTGGGCTTATTGATGTTTTTACGGCTCTCGACTCTTTTGTGACTGGGGTTTATCAATCCCTTCCTCGTGAAGTTGCAGACCTTGTGGCAACACGTATTTCGGGGGTGCTGCACTTTTGTGCTTCCAATAACTTGAATGGATTTCTTATTCCGCTCTGTGTCGAGGAAGGTCTTTCGCTCCACGCTTTTACGCCGAATGGAGTAGCTTCCTCTATCGTTGATGTGCCGGAAAGCGGCATTTCCTCAAAGTGGGTTCTTGCTCAGATTCAAGAGGCCGCCGAAAAGGACAGCCTTGTTTGCGACATGGCCCTCGCTCAGTTTCTCTGTGGCTTCGCTGGAGATGACCCATCGAATTGGATTCAGGTTCTCTCTGGATAGCTATAAGAATATGACTCGGCTCGTAAAATCGACTTGACATATTCTTGACATATTTAATCCAGCTTTCATTTTTTGATTTCCACTTTCTTATCAGTTATATCCACGTACAAGGAGGCCGTCATGGGCAAGAAGATTAAAAAGTTTGATGCACTGAAGGCTCACAAGGCTGCTGCTCGCAAAGCACACTTTGCAGCAGGTGGAACACTTGCTATGTGGCGTGGACGTGCGGCTACGTTGGACGAGTCCACCTCAAAGGCACGTAAGAACAAGTTTGCTTGTCGAGGTTGGAAGTCGAACGATAACAACGAATAAATGATTTTTACTTTCCTATCAGTTATACATGGGTACAGGAGGAAGACATGAAAGAACGAGCAATTCTAAATACAGGCAAGGTTGTTGAAATTACAGCCGTGTCTATCATCGAGCAAGCGGGTGGCGCGCCTGCGGGCTGCTCCGAGGGCTGGAAGCACATACTCCATTACGCTAACTGTTTTGGCTTTGACTTTACGCACACAGATGAAAAGTCGGCACGCCAACGGAAGACCAATCTCTACACCGCAGATGGGCAGCGTATCAATCCGGGCAGGGGCGAGCGTATCATTGATGCAGTTGTCAAGGCTCCTATTCTTGGGCTGGAACACGCCATGTATGTAAGTATGCCTGTGAGCCTAAAGGCCGGAGATAGTAGGGATATCACTACGGATATCAAGGGCTTGCGAGGTTGGGTAGAGAGCGGTGCGCCTCTCTGGGTCTACTGTATCAACGGAGAGGCTGAGCCTGTGAGATACCGGGAAGGCGTGGTTCCTTATGCTACTGGTCTAACTATGCAGCGGATTGATGTTGCAGAGGTTATCCGAGAGCAAGCCAAGACAGCCGACCCTTGGAGCGTGGAAGGTCCCAAGCGGTTCGCCTTCCTCCGCAACATGAAGGTGAACGGGTATACTTACCCACGTTTCCGTATCAACTGGAAGTCTGTGCCCTCCAGCTTGTGGCTCGATGCCAAGCCCATCCCCTTCAACCCATCGGCTTCCCTTCCATCCCCGTGGTGGTAGGCGGTCGGGCAAAAACTTTGCACTCCGCCGCAGTTTTTCGTATTCTCCTTTCTTATCGGTTATATGTGGATGTAAGGAGGCAGGTATGAATCGGACTGATGAAGAAGTAGAAGCAGAAGTATCGAGGCAAGAACGACAGGCTGCCGAGGCCGCCGAGATTGAGACACATATTCAAGAATATAACTCTGATAGCCGCTCTGCCTGTAAAGAGTGGGTGTGGAATGGCGGCAGGCTTGGAGACGAATACTATTGGGCGCACATATGCGGCCAGAAATATTATCAACTTGATTCGCCCGTAAAATGTTATCTCGGGTGCGAGGAAGAAGAATGATGTTTGGAATGAAGTTTGGCTACTCTCCCGATAGAAGTAGGCAAGAGGCTATCATGGATAAAGTCAAGGAGCGCTTGAAGCGCGAAGCCTTGAGAGAATTGCAAGAGAAGGAGAAAAAGAAAAATGGGTCTTGACCAATACGCATTTGCTCGCAAGGATGATAAGCAAATTGAAATTGCTTATTGGCGTAAGCACGCAAACCTTGAAGGTTGGATGGCGAATCTTTATAAGGCTCGAAGTCCTTCAAAAGCGGACCATAGCTTTAACTGTGTTGAGTTAAAGCTATTTGAAGGAGACCTACTCCGACTTGCGAAGGAGCATGAGAGTCTTGAGCAGGCCGAAGGGTTCTTCTGGGGAACATCTCATCAAGAGGATGTTGTAAGCACGCAAGCGTTTATTGATAAGGCAGGCGTCTTGATAAAAGATGGGTGGGAAATCATTTACACCTCTTGGTGGTGATTTTGTTGCATGCGTCTGTGTTCATGAGTATTATTCATTCATGAACACAGATTGTCAAAAAGAAGACAGATTGTTAATCACATCTGTGGCCGGAGCCGTTGCAAAATCAGTTCTCTATATATGTATCACAGTGGCTGCGTGTACGTGGATATCCGCATGCAATATTAGTGCCGCCACAATAGAGGCCTGCCAAAGTTCTTGCAAGAGCTATGGTTCGCATATGGAGTCAGTTACATCTGGCAAGTGCGTATGTGCAAGTTACAGTTCTATATCAACTACGCCTGACCCATGGGTAATACCAAGAGCAAGCAGCACAGCGAAGTAAGGCCGGATGATGGAATAGGTAGACATGACAGATTCAAAATCTGTTGCCCATGGGCGTGAGGGTTCGACTCCCTCTTCGGCTACCACAATCTAATCCGGGCAAAAACTTTGCATTTAAACTTTCTTGTATTCTCTTTTCCTATCGGTTATCCTTTCGTATAACGGAGGTAATCAAGATGTTCAGACCCGATATCAAAGCAATGTTTGTCCGATTGAACGACGAACATTTCAACGGCGAGATTCCCGACATTCCTGTTTTGTGGAATACTCGAATGACCACAACTGCTGGTTATGGCCGATACAAAAGAAGCGGGCTTGCCGAAACTTTTGCCAGTCGCGGCCAAACCCTTGAGCCGACCAAGATTGACTTGTCGGACCAGTTGTTCCGAAACGAGGACTACGACCTTGCCAAGATTGAGCGTACTTTGATTCACGAAATGGTTCATGCCTTTTTGGTTCACAAGTATAACGAGAAAGGCCATACTCGGCGCTTCCAGAATATGATGACCAGAATCACTGGCGAATATAAGAATCATCGTTGTCACAACTATAACACGGAAGGTTTGCGTCGGAAGCAGGAAAAGAAAGTCAAGTGGACTTGCACTGGCTGTGGTGCCGAGGGCTGGAAGGTCCGTATGCCAAAGAGGCCCAATGGGCATATTTGTCGGGGTTGCAGGAGTCGTGTTGTATTCGTAGATACGAGAAAGCAGACCTCTATCAACATGTTCCCCCCAAAGTTTTAGGAGAGTAAAAATGTCTTACGATAATGTGCCAGACGATTGGGGATGTTATTATACTAACTGTGGTTATTGTGGTACTCGGTATCACATGAGCGAGGGTGGGTGTGATTGTGACGAAGGTGCTATTGCGGAGTCCGACAGGCCTTGGCTTCAAGACTCTGGATATGAATGGGAAGATGGCAACTGGGTACGATTCGTTTGCTCATCAACACATACTTGCAGGCGCAACCATGTTGATGGAAAGATAAAGGTTGGA
>NZAS01000147.1 GCA_002686195.1 Candidatus Pacearchaeota archaeon
CCTACTTCCTGTGCAAAGATTTAAGAAAGCAACTGCAAAAGAGGTTTGGTCAGAATCAAGGAGTATGATTTAATGAGGCGTACAATGGATAGAGATCTCGGAGATAGGATGCCGTGGCTACAGCCAAAAAATCGGGAATCGGGTCACGTAGAGGCCAGCAGACCGAGTGCACGAACTCTTAAATCGTTCTCATCCGTATCTGGAGATATGAAAAATATTTTAGCTTCATTTCGTTCAGAAGACGGGTATGCAGAACCTAGTAAATTTGAAGCAATAATTACTCCGCCGAGGGGCATGTCAACAAGAGGCCGGGTTCGAGCGCGATATAGCGACATGAGGTCTATTTCGTTAAGAGTTGAATCTATCTCACTTCCCGGCCGGAATTTAAATACTTTAACAGATTCAAATATCTATGGACCGACAAGGGAAGTTGTTAATGGGGTAACTTATGCAGAAGATATATCTATAACATTTCAAGCAAGCGTGGATTTACGTGAAAGAAAATTTTTTGAAGAATGGCAAAATTTAGCAATTAATACAACAACTTGGGACATTGGTTATTACGATAGTTATACTGGTGAAATTGACATTTATATAATAGACAGAGAAAATGCCCGGCGCTATGGACTTAAATTACATGAGGCATTTCCAAAAACAATTTCTGCTACTGCTTTAAATGGAGCAAGTAGTAATGAAATAATAAAAAATGAAATTAGTTTTGCTTTTAGATATTGGACACCTCTTGAGAAAGAAATACAAACCGCCGCGATGCAACAACTATTGAGTACCACCCTCCGTGTAGGCAATTATCCTGCAACGGTTAAATACCTTGAGTACATCGGCCCGGACGGTATGTGGCACCCCGGCGCCTACGATTCCCGGTATCCCGAAGATAGCCGACCTCTCGTTCGCAGTAAGTTGGGATCAATTAGATGAGTTTAACATTATGAAGTCAACATGTTACGCCATACACATAAAATGAAGGATGAAAAATTATGTCACTACCTAAACTTAATACTTTAACCTATGAATTGGAATTACCTTCAACAGGTGAGAAACTAAAATATAGACCCTTTCTTGTAAAGGAACAAAAAGCTTTGATGATTGCTCAAGAAACAGAAGATGACAAATTGTTGGAAAATACATTCGCTCAAATTATTAGCGATTGTGTTCTGGATGATATTGATCCTTATACTATGCCGATGTTTGATATTGAATACGTTTTTTTAAGAATAAGAGGAAAATCTGTTGGAGAAAAGGTTAAATTAAATTTGTTATGTCCAGACGATGAAAAGACTCGTGTAAATGTTGAAATTGATTTAGAAAAAGTCGATGTGCAAATGTCTGAAGATCATACTAATATTGTTAATTTAACAAAAGATATAAAGTTAATAATGAGATATCCTCGTTTAAGAGATATGACAGGATTTGATGACAAAGGAGAAGTATCATCTATATTCGATATGATCAAACGATGTGTTCATGAAATTCATGATGGTAAAACTGTTTATAATAAAGTAGACATTTCAGAAAAAGAATTGGATGAATTTATTGACAGTATGTCAACAGAAAATTTTGAGAATTTGAGTGCATTTTTTGAAACTATGCCAAAATTATTTCATGAAATTGAGGTAAAAAATCCAAAGACGAAGAAGAAAACTAAAATTCCGATTGAGGGTTTGCAAAGTTTTTTCGTATAGCCCTTTCTCATGATTCCTTGGAGAACTACTATAAAACAAACTTTGCATTAATGCAACATCATAATTATAGTTTGACTGAATTAGACAATATGATGCCGTGGGAAAGGGAAGTATATCTTGGTTTGTTAATGAACTTTTTGAAGGAGGAAAAGAAAAGAATAGAAGAAGAACAAAGACGGAGTAAATAAATGGCCGACGACAAAGTAAAGGTAACAGAAACAACTAAGGAATATGAACTTTCCGTAGTTGACTTAGTGCCAAGTGCGCCAGGTGACGAACCTACATGGTACAATAAGACAGCTGGCGTAATAGATAAGTTCAGACTGATTCCTAGACTAATCATGTTAGCATACATCTATGCGTTCTATTCATCGACAATTTGGTATATGGCATTATCTGATCCCACTAATGCACAAGCAGCATTTATATCCACCATAGTCGGTGCTGGTGCAGCCTTCTTTGGTTTATATGTTGGTAAGCCAGGCACCTCATTGCCTAAAGGAAAAAAGTAGGATAGTTAGATGGCTGATTTTTCAAAAGATATTCTCAATCAATTAAGGGAATCAAATAAAAGACTTGAAATTCTTGAGAAACAGGGTATAAAAGACGATACTCCAAAAGATATTATCGCTGATGCTTTACCAGAAGTTTTGGCGGAGCGTAGATACGGATACGAGTGGCCAAAAACGGAAGGGGTATTCGAAACAGACGATATTATCAAAAGGGATCTTGAGGCCGGGAAAAACAAACCTTACTTAAAGTCAATACTCGGCGCTCTTGATCCCAAAGGGGCCGCTGCGGCAGAAAAGGCAGCCGAAAAAGCAGCTAAAGATAAGAAAGATCGAAGTCTTCTTACAAAAATTGCTGATCATCTCGGTAAAATGCAGGGGAAAATGTTCGAAAAGATGAAGAGTGCTGGTAAAGGTATTTGGGCCGTTATAAAAGGTACTATGCTAGCTGGTTTTCTTGTAGCTCTTTTAGCATTTTTGGAGAGTGACACTTGGAAAAAAATGAAAGAGAATATAGAAGTCTTTCTAGATAATCCGACTTGGGGAAAGTTCTTCGACATATTCGAACCTGTAGGCAAGTGGAGTATTATTGCTGCTATTGGCGGACTTGCGCTATTATTTACTCCAATAAGAACAACAATGGCTGTTGGTGGGTTCTTATGGAAAAAAATGAAAGGCCTGGTAGGAATGTTTGGCGAAGAAGGATTCTTCAATAAAGGTATTAGAAGACTCTTGGGTTTGGCTCCGAAAAAAGTTCCGAAAGTACCACCAACTGGTGGTATAGCAGGTGCTGCTCGGGGAGCTGCACGTGCAGCTGCACCCGCAGCGGCGGCGGTGGCGCGGGGCGCCGGATCATTAAAAGCTGTTGGTAAAGGTTTGTTAAGAGGTGCAAGATTTCTTGGACCTATAGGACTTGCTGCTGCTGCAGCAGTTACAATTTATGATGGTGTTAAAGCTGGTATGGAGGAATATGAAAAAACTGGTGATTTAGCTGCATCAATAAAAACTGGTGCTGCAGCATCATTGAGCTCCTTGACTTTTGGACTTGTCTCTACAGAAACATTCAAGGACACCTTTGATTGGATAGGTGGTAAAACCATTGCTCTCACCACTGGCGTTAAAGACATGGCTAAAGAAGCATGGGTTGGTGTTAAAGACCTCATTCCTACGAAAGAAAAACTTACAACAGCATATACTGATTTAAAAGATAAAGTTGCTGGTATAACCACAAGTGTTACGGATGCTGCTGAAAAGGCATACACCGCTGTTAAAGATAAAATTCCTACAAAAAAACAACTTACAACAGCATATACTGGTTTAAAAGATAAAGTTGCTGGTATAACTACGAGTGTCACTACTGCGGCTACTGCGGCATGGACATCTGTTAAAGACCTTATTCCTACAGAAGCAAAACTTAAAGAAAAATTTACTACACTAAAAAATGACCTTACACCATTATTAGAAATTAAATTGCCTACAGAATTTACATTTGCTGGAATCAAAGAATCTGTTGGTACTATGGCAACCGCATTAAATACAAGTTTTGCGAACATCACTGGTATTGATGTAGATGCTACATTAACAAAAATTGGAGAGGATGTTACCGCTAAAGCTACGAAATTATTAACATCATTTAAAAATATCACTGGTATTGATGTAAGTGATACATTAACAAGTATTAAAACTGGTGTTACTGCTAAAGCTGCAGCCTTAGTAGACTCATTTGAAGATATAACAGGTTTGACGGTGCCAACTTTCGCTGACATCGAGACAAAAATTGCTGATATAGGAAAATCATTAAAAGACAACTTCAGTGGAATAATGGATAAAGCAACAGGATTCTTCTCCAGCACTACTGATTGGTTTACAGGACTATTTTCCTCAAAACCTCAAGGCCCCAAGCACGTTGCAGCAATGATAAAAAAATATGGGCAAACGGAAGAGGCTGCGAAGGAAGCTGGTTTGTATACAGATTATTACCGCGGCAAAAGTGATATTAATAGAGACTTGTTGAAAGCAGGAGTTGAATCGGGCACAATTCAAAAAGCCCTGTTACAAGCTATAATAGATGACAAGGAATTAACAGAAGACGATTTAGGGTTTATGGAGAAACTTGTAAAACAGGCTACAACGACAGATTCACTCTTTACCCATGATCAAGGATTGTATGATCGACTAGATAGAATATTCCCACCAACTAACCAACTAGTAATGAATGCTCAAAGAACTGAACAAATACTAGCATCAGGAATAAATAGAAGTATGCAAGGTATGGGTGGTGGAAGTCCAGCTCTAATAAATGCACCTGTTAATACAGTTAATAATAGTCAAAGTAACACTACTGTTGCTTCAACTGAATTAAAACATCCAAGTCCCTTACTTGCATCAGTTAATCTTGCAGCGTAAAAATCCCCTCTAAGAAATTCTTAGAGGGGATTCTATAGACTTATCGAGATGATTAGATTCTAATTACCATCAGCAAGTTTCTGAAAATAATCTAGAGCTTCCTCTTTATCATCAACTATTGATATTTCGGGAGCAAGTACTTCTTTAGTATCAACAACTGCTGCTACAGACTCATCTAAATTTGTCGGTCCAAAAGGAATATCATCTAATGCACTTCCTACCGTGGTAGTTCCAGCAAGAACCAAATTCAAACGGGTTTTCAATTCATCATATGACTTGAAGTTGGTTGGAGCAGTAAATTCTTTGAGAGAATATTGTTTCTTCCACACTCCTTCAATATCATCATCATTATCAAATAATGCAGACGATGTTTCGAACTCTGACTTATCGTAGTTCCAATAACCATCTACCTTACGAATCTTCAATTTGAAGTTCGCACCCTGCCAAAAATCGAAAGGATTGATTGGTTCCTCATCATCAAATACAGGTTGCATAGCTTCCATGATTTTATCGAAGATCTTCTTACCAAAACGATAAAGGAAAACCTTACCCTCATGTTCGGGATGTTTGGAATCACTCACAATATAAATGTTGGAGTAGTATTGCAACTTGCGCTTCTGACGACGAGCGATTTCCTTATCAGACTCTACACCAGAATTCCAGTATGCAGAATTCATTTCTGATACAGGATCATTTTGTCCAAGAGTGGTAAGAGAGTTCTCAATATACCATTGTCCGGTTGGGCCTTGAAATGCGTGATTCCAGAGTTTGGCCCATGGCATATCTTCACCTGATACCGCTGGCAAAAAACGAATAACTGCATAACCATTACCTGTCTTATCAAGTTCTGGTTTCCAGATACGCTCGTCCACATAGGACTTCTTTTCTTGGGGGTGAGTTTCGGACTGTGCTGCATTCAGCAGTTTGTCCAAAGAATTTTGTTTCTTCAACTTAGTTAATGACATCATATTTCTCCTTATGTTGATGTATGCTACGTATGTTAATTGTGTTATTATATACTGTTTTATACGGAATGTCAAGTTCCATTTTATATTTATATTACTTAAATTGTATGGTTCTTTTTTGTGTGGCCATATATCCTGTACCATAGTGCCATGGCATCTTCACAAGTTCAAGAGCCTCGCACAATTCGTTTTTGGTTATGTGTGATACATTATCTCTTTTAATTTTAACTGTGGAATCTACCAGATAAAACTTGATATGAGGAAATTCTTTAAAGACCGCTTGCATTTGGTTATACCAGTTTTCTTGATTAAACCCCTTTGCAGTAGCTGGTAGATAATTGTCAGTACCTTTATATATGTTATTCAAAGGCTCTTCATATGAACCAAGATCAAACCCCAACACATAAACTTCTTTTTTTACATTTCGCCCACGCAGATAATCAACAGTACTAGATTGACATGCAAGATGTAATGCAGTATTACCAGCTGACCATCCTATAGGATAATTAATCTTAATAACTATATCATTTTTCTCTACATAGGTAATCCAGATACCAATATCTTTTTCCATTTTCAATTTAAGATCGTCCATGTCAAGGTGTGGATTCATCAAAATTGCAGTTTCAATCTTTTCTTGCACTGTCGAAGGGTCTTTTCCTGTTATAACACATTGGTCAGTTCTATTCTTACTTCTGTGTATAAATGTTTCTGGAATATTATATCCTAAAAACATCATATCTACAATTGAAGCAGGAATAATGGACCAATTTGAGAAATAACAAATCCCCTGTTCCGGCCATTCTGGATTCTCTAAACAATATCCTGAGTCATATATCTCTTGTTGCATAGCATAATCGACAGCAACAAGAACATCAACATAACTATCACGATATATTGCATTACATCCCCAAGTAACTACATCTTTAGACATTTTAAAATTCTTGGGAACGAACCATGCTCGTGATTCACCATTACCTATGACAAGAGATTTACGCTGATTAGTCATTATTGGTTCGTATTGCTTTCCATGAAACAGGAAACAACTTTTTAGCACATTCATCAATTTTCCATGCAATCTCTTGCGTTTCTTTTTGTGCAGCTGGCTTACAACGCAAATTACATACACGGGCAAACGCATATAGAGTGCCACTCCAATACCATTCTGTCATCATAGACTGCGGCAAAACCATTCTAGCTTGTTCTGGTGTTACACCTTCTCTCAATAACTGTTCATAAGTCCACTTGGCAGAACGAAGTGCTCGTTGATAATAGTTTACCAAAAAATTGTGTGGATTAATATCAATTACTTCATCAGAAGACCCCTGTTTTAAATTTTCGGGTCTAGCGCGCCACTCCTCTGGTTCATAAAATTCAACCTCTACATCAACGTATCGCCGTGATACTTCATTCCATACTAATCCCACCTGATGTTTTACCAGTTGTCTTGCAACAAACACTGGTGCCTTGATATGGAACTGCATGGAAGCATGTCCAAAGGGGCTCCAATGATCATGTTCTGCGAGATATTTTATAAGTTGAGTGTCGCCCTTTTCATCAAATTCTTCATGTTTCTTTGCAAAAGAAACACGAGCAGCATTTATTACCGACAAATCACTGCCCATATGGTCTATTAGTTCTACTTCCATTTATCTCTTGCCTTTACATGTTCATCTATAAAATCTGTCGGAATATCAGGACATAGATATTTTAATTCTTCTGCCGTATATGTTTCTGGTTTACGAACACCGTACTTATCAAATTGTTCGTATGCCCAATCAGTAATTTCTTTATATAGAGTGCCACTCCAATACCATTTAGATTTGAACTTCATTTAACCTAATTCTCCTTACATTCCACATACACCTTTCACCTTTTTCCTTATCTTTCTAAATGGTGCCGGCGGATGTAATCGAAACACCGTCTGCTGCTTACAAGGCAGCTGCTAAGCCACTCAGCTACGCCGGCCAATAACTTTTTCCTTCAGCATAACGCTGCCCGGCCGCCGGTGATGGGGACGATATCCTTTTGGCCAACTTGGTTGACGTTGAGCAAGCTTCTTAGTTCGCTCCAACAACAGAGCATTCTCTTTTACCAATTCTGCACAATCGTATTCAGAACTTTTAATTTTGGATTTCAATTCTGCGATTTCATTTTCCATATAGGCTTTCTCTCTAACAACAGCCCGCCAATCGTCCTGTGGCAAACAATGCATTTCAGAATCTAATTGAACTGTCCACGTATGATCTTCGTTACTCATTAAACAAACTCCTCTATCAAGTCTAATAATAGTATTCTATACTGTTTCTTATCAATTGTCAAGAACCTTTTATATTTTTGTAATAATTTATTGGTATCATACCAAACATAATCTTCTGCCATACTTTTATTCCAGCTATTGGTGAACTCTAAAAGCTCATCAAGAATAATTAATGTTTCTAATGATACTCTTTTACCAAGATATTCTTTTAGCAGAAATGGATGTTCTGAGTTTTTAACTTTAAATATTGGATTGAAATCTTCTACAAATGGACGAATTTCTTCAGTGAATATAAAATGAAAATTGTTTCTTTTCTCTTTCCAATCTTCATAATTTTTATCATTGAACTTCGCAATATATCCACTCCGTTCTGCAACAAAATTAGCTACAAAATAGTTTTTAATCTCATTATAACTATCGTATTTTTTGGAAATCTTAAAAAAGAATGACTTGTCTTTGCGCTTCCAATATGAATCTCTAGACACACGACTCTTGCCCTTATAAGTAAGAAAGTCGTAATCTTTTCTGCTGAAATGCGCTTTCAACGCACAATACATTAGATAAACATCAATGGGTTCCATTTTGCAAACTCACCTCTTTCATCAATATAAAATACATTACGAACACCGACATCTTTGATTAATTGCTGACACACTTCACAAGGATAACTAGTAGCATAATCTAGATTTTTTAGAATACGAACAACATATAAATCTCTACCTTCACAATTATCTATTCCATTTCTAATAATTACTGATTGTTCGGCATGAAGAAACGGCCATTCCGTTCTTCTGTGCATTAATGGATGCGTCTTGTAACTGTTACTGCCTGTGCTTATCAACATATTTTTATGTGTAAGAGCTGCACCTAATTTAAATTTATTGTGCCCGCGTCCATTAGCACCAACACCTTGTATTGCTGCTAGTTTTGCAGCAGCGAAAAATTTGTAGTTCATCTTAAACTGGTAGTTGCGCGGTTTTTGGTAAAAAGTTTAGTTCTCTTGCATTTGCTTCAATCTTTTCTTTAAGTCCCTTTGAAATTAAAGAACTGACTGATTCAGGTTCCACTCCCTCTTTTTCACAATAATACAAAACAGCATCCAGATGAGTAATTTGTTTTTCTTTTGCGATATTTTCGATAGTGTTTGCAAAAATCTTAGTTGTTGTTAATGCCATATGAATACCAATTATAAAGTTGGGAGGCTAACCATAACCCCCCACGGATGTATTACGGCATCACCCGTCGATGTCACCCAAGCGGTAGGTGATAATATGAAATGGAAGTATTCTGTTGCTAGGAACTCCCATAACCCCAGTTTCATCAATTATGCAGAACGCAAAGCTGTATAACCAGCAGCGACAACAGAACGAGGCGCAGTACCGACACGATACTTCCTATAGGTTTTCCCGTCAAATGACGACACACGATCATTCAAAAAAATAGAATATCCTTCTGAACGTAGTTTACTAATTACTGCACGAACATTCTTAACACCATAACGTGCGCTAATCTGTTTTGCGGTAAGTTCTGCACCACCTTCTAGTGCAGCGGCGACCTTAGCGGTCTGGGTCTTAGTAGTCATAATCAATTATCTCCTTTATCATGACAAATTTGAATTGCCTCACAGGCAATCCTTAAAGTGAGGGTATTCTGTTGCCAGGAACCCTCGGAACCCCGAGTAATTATGCAGCTAGTGCATAATCCTCATATGCCCAATTATCATTGGCATTTCTTAATATGATCTATAAGGCGATCACTCCACAATTCTCCACATCCCTATACTTGCCAGTCGATCCTATTTCGCCCCCATCAAAAAAAGATTAGATATAATATACCACCAATGAGAAAAATATCAGCACATATGCTCCAAACAATATAAGCTCTTAACATCCACTTAGCAATTTCTTTCCAGCACCTTACATATGAATAGGTTGTGCATAGAGCAAGGGTCTTCATCATTTTGAATTCCCTTTTGATTTTTTCCCACACTAATCTCCTTATGGTGGAGGCGAGCGGTACTGCCCCGCTGTCCTGTACAATTTTCAGTTTGCATCATCAAATTGTCCTATATTTATACCATATTTAGGCCCTTTTGTCAATACCCTTTTTAGATTTTATTCAATATTTTCTTCTTCAAATTCATTCTCTTTAGGCACATCTTTATCACCAAAAACAAATCCGAAATCGTTATCGCTCAAAAATTCACGAATTTCACCAATTGGACGACTCCATGCCATGTGCGGCACAATTTGCCCCCAACCATATCCAGAAATCATTGACGGAACGCCGATCATTTCATATGTGTCTCTTCTGGTGCTGAATGCCCATAACGA